>JAIEDW010000227.1 GCA_029067805.1 Lachnospiraceae bacterium | reverse complement strand
GGTTTATGTTGAATTCGTACCTGTCACGGAAGAAAGCAAAGAACTTGCGCCCGGGGAGGAAGAAAGGAAGCTCTTAAAAGATGGAATCGGACGGCTGCGCGAGGAATATTCGGAGATGGTCTTTGTATCTTTTCCGGGTGATGAAAAAAGCTCCGGCGGCTGCATTGCGGCAGGCAGAGGATTTTTCCACATCAATTCACATGGCGGAGCCGAGCCGTGTCCTTTTTCACCATATTCGGACACAAATGTGAAGAATACCTCCCTGCGGGAAGCACTGAAATCCCCATTGTTCACGGCATTGTGTGAACACAATGTTCTGATGGAAGAACACAGCGGCGGGTGCGTCCTCTTTGAACGGAGGGAGACTGTGGAGGCGCTTCTGGCCGAAAACGTAAGTAAATAATTTCTTTCCGTACACAGATTGCAGCCATGGTTCCAAAATCCATTTCGTCCTATTCTTAAGTGTTTTTTATTAACAAAAAGGCCTGCAAACATCTCTCTGTCTGCAGGCTTCTAGAGTTAATCACAAAATGATTTACTCCGCCTCCCCGATAGCGTGTCATGTCCTGATCACATCCGAGGTATCTTTGCCTTTCGTTTGCCACCCCTGTTGTAGAATTATCTCGTTATAGTATGTTTCAAATACAAAAAATCCTGTCTGCCACAAGCTTTTGAAATGATTACTTGATTCCATCATCTCACTGATTTAATGGGGAAAATATATTCACGCACCATAATCTGCTGCATATCATATAATGCTGTCAATATCGATCTCGGCGCATCAATTAACAGCATAACCTCCCCATTATCTCCGATCACTGCAAGGCCATCCATCAATCGATCCAGCTCATATTTTGAAAAATTCAATTTACTTTCATGCGTCTCATTATAAGCATCGAAATTTTTCTTAAATTCCTCATAAGGCATGTGATTAGTAATCTTTTTCTGACTTAATATGTATAGGCCATCTCCCTTTGAAAAGTCTCTTTGATCCATAAATTTCTCCAAATGTGTGTAAAATTCTGATGTGCCTATATATTCTCTCTGTTTATTCAAATTTCCCGAATGAACATCTTCTCTTTTCATATCCAAAGCACGAAATTTTCTAAGCTGTTCTACAAAATAGAAAATATCCTCCGGGCATCCGTGATGTTCTTTTATGATAGAATTTAGTTTTTCAAAAAAATAGTTGTCTGTAAATGCAAAATACGCTTCGTTCTTTTCGTGCATATCTATAATGGCATAGATATCTTTAGGACAATAAAAATTAAGCGCTGATCTACTATTCATCATCCAATAAACAACTTCTCGCAGCATTTTTGCAACGACTGACGTATATTTGTTAAATATAACTTGAGTGTATGCCAGATAGCGATTCACCATATATTGGTCCGCGCAACCAATCCCTTTTTCTTTCACTCCCACGATCCATGCTTCTATTTCACCAATTTTGACTTTTTTCATAGCAAGATTCTGTAACAGAATACCTAAATCAAAGGAACCGTAAGAGGCTCCAGAAAAAGTAGCATCCAGCAATAAATAATCAATTCTATCGGCATCCAGCTCAGAATGCAGC
>JAIEDW010000226.1 GCA_029067805.1 Lachnospiraceae bacterium | reverse complement strand
CTTTCGTCCGATGTGTTTTACAATGACAGTAAGGACGCAAATGCAGGGTGGCAGAAAATGGGTGTGCTCTGCGTGGAGATGGAAGTGGCTGCGCTTTATATGAATGCGGCGCGGTGCGGCAAAAATGCACTTGCGATTCTCACCGTTTCCGACAGTTTGGTGACGGGGGAAGAAACGACACCGCAGGAGCGGCAGAACTCCTTTACACAGATGATGGAGATCGCGCTCAACACGGCGGTTTGTCTTGAAAAATAAAAGAATTTGACAAAATTATAACAATAGAGGCAGAAATGGGATTGATTAAGAGTATCAAAAATGAAATAAGGGTTATCAGAGAACGCGATCCAGCGATTCACTCAAACATGGAGGTCTTTCTTTATCCGAGCTTTAAGGTGATGCTTCATTACCGAGTGGCGCATAAGCTTTACAAGAACGGTCACTATTTCCTTGCGCGGTGGATTTCGCAGCGTGCGGTTCGAAAGACGGGCATAGAGATACACCCCGGCGCCGTGATTGGCGAAAACTTTTTCATTGACCACGGAAATGGAGTCATTATCGGAGAAACGGCTGTGGTGGGGAACAATGTTACGCTCTATCAGGGTGTGACGCTCGGCGGTACGGGAAAGGAGCACGGAAAGCGCCACCCGACGATCGGCGATAACGTGATGATAAGCGCGGGCGCAAAAATTATCGGTTCCTTTAAAGTGGGTGAAAACTCAAAGGTCGGTGCGGGAAGCGTGGTGATTGAGGAGGTTCCGCCAAACTGTACGGTTGTGGGCGTGCCGGGCAGGGTAGTCAGGCGCAACAATCAAAGGTTAGTGCGCGAGGAGATGAATCAGGTCGATCTTCCCGATCCCGTAAATGAGGATATCCGGGCATTGCAGCATGAAAATACTGAGTTGGCAAACCGTGTGATCGAGCTTGAAAATCAGATAAAGCTCTTAATAAAACAGTCGGAAAATAAAGAGAAAATTACATAACGCTTTGGAGGCAGAAATGGAAAATAAATTATCCTTTTACAATACACTTACTAGAAAGGTAGAGCAGTTTATCCCGAACGAGGACGGAAAAGTAGGAATGTATACTTGTGGTCCGACGGTCTATCACTTTGCGCATATCGGGAATCTAAGAAGCTATATCATGGAGGATTTACTTGAAAAAACGCTGCGTTACATCGGTTATGATGTAAAGCGCGTGATGAATATCACAGATGTAGGACATCTCTCAAGCGATGCCGATACGGGTGAGGATAAGATGCTCGCCGGGGCAAAGCGGGAGCACAAGTCGGTGATGGAGATTGCAAAGTTTTATACGGACGCGTTTTTCAGTGACTGTAAAAAACTAAATATCAAAACGCCCGATGTGGTGGAGCCAGCTACAAACTGTATCTCAGAATTTATTCATATGATAGAGGTATTGCTGGAAAAGGGATATGCATATGAGAGCGGCGGAAACATATATTTTGACACATCAAAGCTTGACGATTACTATGTATTTTCGAGCCAGAACGAGAAAGAGCTTTTGGTTGGTGTGCGCGATGACGTGGAGGAAGATTCCAACAAGAAAAATAAGAGCGATTTTGTGCTTTGGTTTACCAAGTCAAAATTTGATTCACAGGAGCTGAAGTGGGACAGTCCGTGGGGCATGGGATATCCCGGATGGCATATCGAGTGTTCATGCATCAGTATGAAGCACTTGGGCGAGTATATGGATATTCACTGCGGAGGCGTTGACAATATTTTTCCGCATCACACAAACGAGATTGCGCAGAGCGAAGCTTATGTGGGACATAAGTGGTGTAACTATTGGTTTCATGTACATCATCTGAATGACAAATCGGGGAAAATGAGCAAATCAAAGGGTGATTTTCTGACGATATCCCTTTTGGAGAAAAAAAATTATGATCCGCTTGTCTATCGGTTCTTCTGTTTGCAGTCGCACTACAGAAAACCCTTGGAATTTTCCTATGATGTGTTGGATAACATGAGCGCGGCATATGACAAGCTTGTTAAAAAAATCGGAACACTCGACAAAACGGGTGCGGTTGACAGCTCAAAATTTGATGCGTACAGAGAAAAGTTTGAAGCTGCTCTTTGTGATGATCTCAACTCGTCGATGGCAATTACGGTTCTCTATGATATGCTCAAAGATGAGATGTCAGATGCTACAAAGGCGGCGCTTGCGGAAAGTTTTGATGAGGTACTCTCGCTTGACCTTACTACGGCACATGCCGCAAAGGAGGCGGACCGCGGAGTGGACGCGGAACTTGAGGCATATGTGCTTGCAAAGATTGAGGAGCGCAAAGCGGCAAAGAAAGAAAAGGATTTTGCAAAAGCGGACGCTATCCGAGAAGAACTGCTGGAAAAAGGCATTGCTTTGGAAGACACGCGCGAGGGCGTTAAGTGGAAAAAGATAAATTGAGGTTATTTTCATGGGAGATATACGTTCGGAAATACACGCAGCGTTTGGCGAAGAAACAGCGGACATAAAGACTTACTCTCCGCTTACGTTTGCCTACATCGGCGATGCTGTGTTTGAGATTGTCATTAGGACGCTTATCGTGGAAAAGGGACAGCGCAGCGCCAATACATTGCACAGGCATACCACGAAAATTGTCTGCGCCGAAACACAGGCAAAGATGATTGAGGCAGTCTATGAGCAGCTTAGCGAGGAGGAACGCGATATTTACAGGCGCGGCAAAAACACAAAAATCAGTTCCTCGGCAAAGAATGCAAGTCTTGCAGATTACAGAAAAGCGACAGGGTTTGAGGCGCTCTGCGGATATCTGTTTTTGACGGATAACACACAGCGAATGATTGAAATTATTCAAAAAGCCTTGGAGCTTTTGGAAATTGAATTATAAAGGAAATGATTATGCGATACGAAGAATTTACGATAGAGGGCAGAAATGCCGTGATAGAGGCGTTTCGTTCGGGAAAGCCGATTGACAAGGTTTTGATACAGGACGGCGTACAGGACGGACCGATTCAGACGATCAAGCGGGAGGCAAAGAAGCAGAATACGATTGTGAAATTTGTAACAAGCGAACGCCTTGACCAGATCAGTGAAACGGGAAAGCATCAAGGCGTGATCGCTTATGCGGCGGCATATACATATGCAGAGGTTGAGGACATGCTTGCCGCGGCGAGGGAAAAGAATGAGCCGCCGTTTCTCTTTTTGCTTGACAATATTGAGGATCCGCACAACTTGGGCGCGATCATAAGAACCGCAAATCTTGCGGGTGCGCACGGCGTTATCATTCCAAAAAATCGTGCGGTGGGACTGACGGCAGCCGTGGCAAAAACATCTGCGGGCGCGATTAACTATACTCCTGTGGCGCGCGTTACGAATCTCTCGAATACCATAGAGGAACTGAAAAAAGAGGGTATGTGGTTTGTGTGCGCGGATATGGACGGTACGACAATGTACGACCTTGACTTAAAGGGTCCCATCGGACTGGTGATCGGAAGCGAGGGCGACGGCGTCGGGCGGCTTGTCAAAGAGCACTGTGATTTTGTCGCGTCCATACCGATGAAAGGCGATATTGACTCGCTCAACGCTTCCGTGGCGGCGGGCGTGCTTGCGTATGAGATTGTCAGACAAAGAATGTCTTAAAAGGCATTCTTTACTGTGGAGGATTAAGTGACGGAAAAATATAAAGGTATATCGGATGAGGAATTGATTGACAGACTGCGGCAGGGTGAAAACGAGATTACGGATTTCATTATGGATAAATACAAAAACCTTGTGCGGAAAAAGGCGCGTTCCATGTATATTTTGGGTGCGGACAGTGATGACCTTATTCAAGAGGGGATGATCGGGCTTTTTAAGGCAGTACGGGATTATGACGCCGGGCGCGACGCGAACTTTTATACGTTTGCGGATCTGTGCATCTCGCGTCAGATGTATAACGCAGTACAAGCATCGCGCAGGGAAAAACATACGCCGCTCAATACATACATATCGTTGTATGCAAGCGCGGAACAGGAGAATGAAGGGAAAGGGACCCAGCTTGTTAATATCCTTGTTTCTGAGGTTGAAACAGACCCCGAGAAATTGTTTATTGACAAGGAAAATGTGGCGCACATAGAGTCGATCATAGAAAAGGAACTGAGCAGTTTTGAGAAGCAGGTGCTCGATCTGTATGTCACGGGCATGAGTTACTCGCAGATTGCTAAGGTGCTTTCAAGAGATGAAAAATCAACTGACAATGCGCTGCAGCGGCTTAAATCCAAGCTAAGGCGCGCAGTCGATTATCAAAAGGATAAGTAGTGTGAAAAATAAATTTTTCACACGGCAAATTTGTGCTTACGCCCAAATTCGCAGGTTAAGCAAGAATGGGAGTGAACGATCATGCAATTTGAAAAAGTGAAGGTAGAAGTGGAAAATGCAGTGAAGGCGCAGCTTTCACTATATATACAGGAAAGCTATCCGGAAATGTATGGAGAACGCAAACGCCCGATGGTTCTTATTTGTCCGGGCGGCGGATATGAGCATGTGTCGGTTCGGGAGGGCGAGCCGATCGCGTTCGCGTTTCTTACAGCGAGGTGCCATGCAGCGGTTCTGCACTATGATGTGGCGGGAGACGGCATGGAACATCCCTTGCCGCTTATTGAGCTTGCATGGGCAGTTTCTTATATCAGGGGACATGCAGATGCGTACGCTATAGATAAGGATAAAATCGTAGTGGCGGGTTTTTCGGCAGGCGGTCATCTGGCGGCATGTCTTGGCTGCTTTTGGGACAAGCAGTGGCTTTCCCAAAAGACAGGTATGGACAAAAACAGCTATAAACCGAACGGACTGATTCTTGCCTACCCTGTTATTACGTCGGGAGAACATGCACACAGAGATTCTTTTGTGAGGCTTATGGGAAGTAAGGCGTCGCCTGAGCTGGAGGCGCTTTTAAGTCTTGAAAAACAGGTGACGGATCAGGTTCCGCCTGTGTTTATGTGGCACACGTTTGAGGACGCCTCGGTGCCGCTTGAAAATTCCATGTTGTTTGCGGAGGCGCTGCGGCGGGAGGGCGTAAACTTTGAGTATCATGTATTTCCGCACGGCAGACACGGGCTTGCGCTTGCAACCGAAGAAACGACCATGCCCGATCAGAATACGGTAGAGCCGCAGTGCGAACAATGGATACAGCTTTGTAAAAACTGGCTGAAATACAACTTGTGATGTTTGCGTAAAACGGGAACGACGATAGGAGAAAAGACTTATGAACAGGCTTAAAAAGACAGCTTTGCTGACGATTACAGGCGTGATGCTGCTTACGGGATGTGCAGAAAGCGAGAATGAGAATGATGTTGCGACACAGGTATCTTTCATCGGGGAGCAAAGCACGGAAACTGTGACGGCAAGCGCGGCAGTATCAGTTATAGCTGATGATGTATTTGATATTGTGGCGGGAATAGAGGGATGGGAGCCCTTTGCCGAGAACGTGGCAATTACCATTCCTGTGTATGACAGGCATATGGAGGATGTGCCCGATGTTACGGACAATTATTGGACGGACTGGATACAAAAAAATTTTGGAGATCCCTACAATATCACAGTTTCGTTTGTTGACATAAATAGAACTGACGTTCTGAACGAATATGAGCGCCTGGTATCGGCGGGAGAGCAGCCCACTGTTTTTTTGGAGTATGATTATCCCAAGCTTGCGCAGTGGGTAAACGACGGCTATCTGACAACGCTTGATATGGATAAATTTATGGAGGTTGCCCCCGATTATTATCAGCGTATGGTGGATTTAGGGCTGCTTCCGTACACAAGCCTTGACGGGGAAAATTATTTCGCGCTTGCGCAAAGGCCTTACTACAACACGGATTACGGATATGTAACCGTTTATCGCAAGGATTGGCTGGAACAGATCGGGTATGACGAATATCCTGATAATTGGGCGGATGAGCGGGAAATGCTGCTTACGCTCAAAGAGAGCGGAATATGCCAATATCCCTGTGGCGGAAAGGCGATCGCGGGCTCCGATATTGACAGAAATTACCGGTACAGGAGTTTTCCGCTTGACGAAGAAAACTGGGCATGTTACGGCGATTACGCAATTCCTGCGCTTGGTGATGAGGCAAACAGAAAACTGCTTCAACGGGAGAATGAAAAATATAATTTGGGATTGATCGAGCCCAATTATGATAAGATTGATGAGGAAACGGCAAGGAAAAATTTTGCAGCTGGAAAGTGCCTGTACTATCAAGGGTACATGGCACCGGATCTGGATTGGGTAAATGATTTTTACGTGAATAATCCGGATGGAAAACTTGCCGTAAAAATCACAAAGAACGTGGTGGACCGTGAGGGCGGGACAGTGCCCGCGCTGCGCGCAAACAATCCGTTCGGTATGATGATCGGTTTTTCGGCGACGGCGAGCGAGGAGCAGATCAAAGCTGCATGGATGTATATGGAATGGCTGACGCAAGAGGAAAATCTGTTTACGATGCAGTGGGGAATCGAGGGAGAAAATTATACATTGGGACAAAACGGACTTCCGGTACAGGTTGCCGACTATGACGGGGAATGCAGACAGGGATATTCCAATAATAAGGATTATTGGTCTATTACGATTGAAACAAGAGATGCGGGCAGTATTGAGGATATTATCGCAATGGTAGCGCCCAGGAACGCCTCACAGGATTTAACGTCTGAACTGGTCGCGAACTATTACGGGCAGCTCGAGGTAGCTGACGCAGGGTATGCCGTGTCTGATTGTAATTTTGCGGTAGCGTTTGAATCTGTATCGAAGTATCAGACGACGCTTCTCGAGCTGTATAAGGAATATCGCAATCAACTTACAAAGTGTGATACAAAAAGATTTGAAGCTTTATATGACGAACTTGCCGAGCGGTATGCCGAAGCGGGGTATCAGGATATTGTCGACGAGAGAAGAGCCGCTTATCTTGCGGGACAGAGCACGCGGCTTAAATAGTTATGTAACCCTTTTTCGGGAAAAGAAGCGGATATTTCAAATTTTTTAAGAAAATATGACAATATTTGCTGTATTTTTTAAGATTTTGTGTTAAGATGTAAAATGTAAGAATATGTACAGGAGGAATTTGATATGGCGGAGAGCCTTAGACTGTCAAGAGAAGAAATCTTAATCTGCTATAAAGAGGATGTCGTCAAATTGTTGGAATTCCTGCCGTGGCTTGAACAGAAAAGCGGAGGCGCATCATCAAGTATTTACAGTGGAGAGGGCATTGACAAAAGTTCTATGTCTGTGCCTGTTTATGACTCCACACTCCTGAATTTTATCAAAGCAGTGCGGGAAACCGATTTTATCAACCGCAATTACGTGTATACGTTTTCAAGATATCGCATTAAGACAGCGGAAGATGAGCTTCGTGTCATTGATGCATGTTCTTTACAGGAGATATCCGTCCTTGGCGATATTTTTTCAAAGTATGTGCTGCGGGGCGATGTAAAGGGCGCTGTATGGACGGAGGGCGTGTCAAACGGAGTGTATTTGGCATTGCTGCTGAAATTAAAGGATTTGATGGAAATAAGAAGTCCGCGGGCGTAACAAAAAATAGTTAGGAGTGGCAGTTATGGGTGACAAGTCATTACAGAAAAGAAATTTGATCGTGGAATCTGCAAGAGAGGTATTTTTTCGGCGCGGCTACAAGGGCGTAACGATGAAAGATATCGTAGAGGCATGCGGCATCAGCCGTGGAGGACTTTACTTATACTTTTCCAATACAAAGGAGCTTTTCGAGGCTGTGTTGGAACAGGAGGAGCAGACGCTCCCGGTTGTGCTCGAATCGTCTGCCGCGAAGGAGGCAAGCCCCGGCGAAATCTTATTGATGTATCTTGAGGAGCAGAAAAAGGAAATTTTGAAAAAGAAAGGGAATCTGACGGCTGCGACATACGAGTATCTATTTGAAAATAAACTTTCCAATGCAGATACACCGATAAAGAAACGTTTTGACGAGAATGTAAAGGCACTTGAAAAACTGATTGCGAACGGAGTCGCCGAGGAGTGGATGATCTGCGAAAGTCCGGCAGATGCCGCGAGAAATATTGTGTACGCGATTGAGGGAATGAAAGTCGCGGCACAGACCATGGAAGTTACGGCAAAGACATTGGATCAGCAGATTGCATATATAATGGGAACGCTTGGTATGGTGATCAAAGAGTAAATCAAACAGGATAAAAAAGTTGGGTGCGCCCAACTTTTTTAAACGTAACGGGAATGTTTTTCCGGAGGTTTAACGGCTTGTGAAAGAGGTATGAAATGTACAGAATAGGCATTTGTGATGACGAAAAAAATACCTGTATGGAAATCGGGAAAATGGTGCGTGAGTATGCAAAGCAAACCGTGACGGAGCTGGAGACGCTTGTATGGCACACGGGCGAGGCGCTTTGTGAGGCGCTTAAAACAGTGTCCATCGACTTGCTTTTTCTGGATATTGAGCTTGTCACCACAAGCGGAATCGAGGTAGGCAGATATATTCGAAACGAGCTCGAAAATCATGAAATAAGCATTGCCTATATTTCTGCGAAGAGCAGTTATGCGATGGAATTGTTTAAAATATGTCCGATTGATTTTCTCATAAAGCCGATATTGTATGAGGATGTGGCGGAAATCATAGAGGAGTCTCTAAAACGTTATCGCAGGAATAAGCTTATCTTTGAGTATCGCGCAAAAGGCGTTTACGGCAAAGTGAAGTATCAGGATATTATCTGTTTTTCGAGTGATAACAAAAAGATCAATATTGTTTTGGCGGATTCTGTGACTGCCTTTAACGGACGGCTTAAGGATATTTTGCCGACACTTCCCGATAATTTTATCCAGATTCATCAGTCTTATATTATCAATCTGGATCATCTGCTGGAATGCACCTACGATTCCGTAAAAATGTCGGGGGATATGATACTCAGTATCAGTCAGCCGTACAGGAAAGACGTTCGCAGGCAGATATCAGAATTTAACTGGGGTTAGTGAGATATGATTTTCTATATATTCTATAAATACATGCATTGTTTTTTTGACACAGGGGAAGTAAACCGGAAAAAAGAGATATTGGTCTATCTTTTGATGCTGTTGTGGTCTGCCTTTGTGGCGTCGTTTTCGGAACCCGATTTGAGTCATGCGACAACGGCGCTTATTCTTTTTGTACTGACAGGGTTGTATCCGGATAGGCTCAAAAAAAAGCTGCTTGTTACGGTGGTTATATTTGGGACATATGTTCTGAGCAAAGCGCTTGTCGTGCGTCTGCTTTCTTTTTTTCGGTTTGATTCGGATATAGCTTTTATCATTGAACAGTTAAGCGTTCTTGCTTTGATGTACATATTTGAGCTGTTTGCGGAAATCTGGATAGAGCATCTGCGAAACTTACGCGTCAAAATGGCGGAAAACGAAAATACAAAAAGACAGCTTGCCGGATATTCTAATCAGTTGGACGTTCTGAAAAATTCCGAGGAAAAGGTGCGCGGGCTGCGCCACGATTTAAAACATCATTTGAATGAACTGATGCTTATGGCAGAGCATGATCAGTCGTCGGATATAAAAGATTACATCAAAAGCATGGACAGCTTTATGACTTATTCCGGAGAGTATGTGTCAAGCGGAAACAAGGATATTGACAGTCTGCTCAATCTGATGCTTGATGATGCAAAAAGGGAACTTGGCGAGGTATCCTGTAAAGTATGTATCCCAAGTGAACTGGACATTGAGCTGTTTGATTTAAACGTAATCTTGGGGAACTTGCTTGACAATGCGATTCGCGCGGCGAAACAGACGCATGAAAAGTATCTACATGTCAGGATAAGCTATAAGATGGGAATGCTGCTAATCCATGTTGAAAACAGCTACACGGGAGACCTGATAAAGGAAGGCGGTCGCTACCGTTCCACAAAGGAGGACAGTGCAGCCCACGGAATGGGGATTACCAATGTGCAATGCATTGTGAAAAAATATGACGGTGACATGGTTATCACAGAGGAGAACAATCGGTTTCTGGTGAAGATTGTGTTGTATGTCAAAACGGCATAGAAACAACGAATTTCGCCGTAACATATAGGAATTTCGCCCGTGGTGAATGAAAGCGCATCTTTTGTATTATAATATTGCCAACGTAGAAATATGGGGGTAATGCAGATGACAAAAAAAGAAGAAGAAAGCTTTGTAAAGGGGGCATTCGAGGCGCTTGTAACAAGAGGTGTGGCAGAGCGCGGTATGTTTACACAGTCAAATGTTACACAGCAGGAGCTTGATGCGTTTGAGGAACGATTTGGGGTAAAACTTCCGTCGCTTTTTCGCACATATCTTTCGACATACTGCTATGATTTTTCGGTGATATGCGCGCCGATACCTGTCGACGCACTTGAAAATGCAAAAGAAAACAGCGAAAAGTGGCTTTGGTGGATAGAACTTCTTTCACTGCCCAAGGAGGAGCCGCTTAAGAACCTGTACGGGCTCATGGAAAGCTTTCGCGAGGTCTGCACCAATAAGGAGTTGTTGGGGCTTACATTGGAAAATGTCAGAAATCTTGTTCCGATTGGGGAGTGGGACGGAACGCTTTGCATTGATTTAAGTGACGGCGGGCTTTGCAGCTTTTCGCAGGCGGAATTTGACTGGAAAAAGGCAGGGTATCTTGACGAAAATGGCATCGCGCATGGAATCAAGAGAATGACGGATTTTAAGATGCTTTTGGAGCTGTATTTTTATGGCAAATACGACAGGGAGTATGAAATACAGATTGCGAAAAACAATGAAGAAAAGCCGGATTACACTACATATATTCATAGATAGGAGTGTAACGGAATATGGTGACAATCAAAGTAGAGATCGGATTCGATAAAGCGAGAGACAACGAAAAAAAGGAATTTGATATCAGAAAAGCTGCCTGGCTTGCCGCGCTTATGGACAGTGTGATATGGCTTGCTTTTGGCGCATTCACACTGAATCTTTTTTACGGCACGGCACAATATACGCATGCGTTGTCGTCTGGCATTGTTATTTTTTTCACATATTTATTTTATATCATACTGAAAACTTTGTTCTTGACAAAAAAATACGGCAGAAGCGTGTATCGGGACGAGTTTGGCAATACCGGACTTCTTCTTGTGGTATTCAGTGTCGTGTGGCTTCTTGTGCAATGCTTCTTTTTGCGATAAAAATCTGTTGACATTTTGCTATAATTTTGGCTTAATTATAAGTGGAGCGTTTAACAGTCAGATAAAGGAGCGGAGGTTAAAAATGGGCGGCTTTTTTGGCGTAGTGTCACAACAGGATTGTGTATTTGATTTGTTTTTTGGGATAGATTATCATTCTCATCTTGGGACAAGGCGAGGCGGTATGGCAGTGTATGGAGAGAAAGGTTTTAACCGTGCGATCCACAATATAGAAAATGCGCCTTTTCGAACCAAGTTTGATAAAGATGTGCATGAAATGGAGGGAAATTACGGGATAGGCTGTATCTCCGATTACGAACCGCAGCCATTGATCATACGTTCGCATCATGGTACTTATGCGATTACCACAGTTGGGAAGATCAATAATACAGAGGAGCTTGTACAGCGTCTTTTTAATGTGGGACATGCGCATTTTCTCGAGATGAGCGGAGGCGAAGTGAATGCTACCGAACTTGTGGCGGCATTGATCAACCGCAAGGAGAATCTGATCGAGGGCATCAATTTTGCATTGGAAGTGATAGACGGTTCGCTTTCCATTCTTTTGATGAACAAAGGGGGCATTTATGCCGCCAGGGATAAGCACGGAAGGACGCCTGTCACGATCGGAAAGCGGGAAGACGGTTTTTGCGTATCTTTTGAGAATTTTGCGTACAAAAATTTAGGATATTCGGATTACAAGGAGTTGGGTGCGGGTGAAATTGTCATTCTGACAGAGAAAGAGTGTCTTACACTTTCTGATCCGAACAATGAAAATCTTCATATCTGCACCTTTTTGTGGATCTATTACGGATATCCGTCAAGTTCCTATGAGGGACTTAGCGTGGAGCAGATGCGTTACAATTGCGGTGCGAAAATGGCGCAGCGTGACCATGTAAAACCTGATATTGTGGCAGGTGTTCCGGATTCGGGAACGGCGCACGCCGTAGGATATGCCAACGAGTCGGGAATTCCTTTTTCGCGGCCGTTTATTAAATATACGCCGACATGGCCGCGGTCGTTTATGCCGACAATTCAGAGTAAGCGTGATCTGATTGCCAGAATGAAGCTGCTTGCAGTGGATGACCTGATCAAAGATAAGAGTCTGCTTTTGATTGATGACTCCATTGTGCGAGGAACGCAGCTTCGGGAGACGACGGAATTTCTGTATCAGAGCGGCGCGAAGGAAGTTCATATCAGACCGGCGTGCCCGCCGCTTTTGTATGGTTGTAAGTATCTCAATTTTTCACGTTCTTCATCGGAAATGGATTTGATCACAAGGCGCGTGATCGAGCGTCTGGAAAACGGAACGGTGACAGACGAAATATTACAGGAGTATGCCGATCCCGAGTCGGAGAAGTATGAGAGAATGATCGAGGAGATAAGGAAAGAACTTAATTTTACATCACTCCGGTTTAACAGGCTTGATGATATGCTGGATGCGACAGGCTTGGACAGATGTAAATTATGTACATATTGCTGGAACGGAAAAGAATAAAATAAATCAAGCAGAAATAAAGGTAATTCTTACAAAATTGTTAGAATTACCTTTTTGTTTGAAAGAATACAGAAAGATTGTTATGAGATACTTTGTATAATAGCAGGCAGCATATCAGATTTTGTTGCCGTTTGTGTCAACAGCCTGTTTTTTCTTCAATAAAGTATTGACAGAACCGTCGAAATATCATAATATTTTATCTGTATTAAGTGTATTAATACAGATAAAGAAGTAATTTATAAACCAGAAAGAATTCATTTAGAGAAAGTTTATAAAAACGCCGATTTGTTTATATATTTTTAAGAAAATACAAATTAAACTAAAATTAAGAAAATATTAAAGACAAAATAAACAATCAGTGATATGATAGGGAACTAAAGAAAACAGAAATGGGGAGAACGATGTGAAAGGGGGAGGTATTGAAATGGAGAATACACTAATCGAAATCAGTGACATGCACAAAATTTATAACCCCGGAGAAAACGAGGTGCGAGCGCTCGACGGAGTAGATTTGACAATCTGTGAGAGAGAGTTTGTGGCAATCATCGGACATTCCGGTTCCGGCAAGTCGACGCTGATGAACATGCTTGGCTGCCTTGATGTGCCGACAAGCGGTACATATACGTTGCATGGTATTGACGTATCCGATATGGATGATGACGAGCTATCCGATGTGAGAAACAGAGAGATTGGATTTATTTTTCAGGGATTTAATCTGATACAAAATCTTACCGCCATGGAGAATGTCACACTGCCGCTCATATATCGCGGCGTAGGCAAAAAAGAGCGTGAACAGCTTGCATTGAATGCGTTGGAAAAAGTGGGACTGGCGCACAGACTGGATCACAAACCGGCACAGATGTCGGGTGGGCAGCAGCAGCGCGTGGCGATTGCACGGGCCATTGCACAGGCGCCGCCAATCATTCTTGCCGACGAACCGACTGGTAATCTGGATTCCGGTTCGACAAAAGAAATCATGCAGATTTTGCGGGAACTGCACAGCGAGGGCAGAACAGTCATTCTGATCACGCATGATAATGAGATTGCGGAGCAGGCGGATCGGGTGATCCAAATACGTGATGGCAAAATCGTGTCGGATACAAGACAGGGAGTAACACAAAATATTAATCAAGAAAATATTAATCAAGAAAATACAATGGAGGATACAGACAATGCGTAAAAAGGGGAAAGCAGCAAAAAATATGGAAGGCGCGGGGAACATGAAAAAAAGGAAAAAGAAATGGTTGAAAATAGCGATTCCGGTCGTGATTGTATTAATCATTATCATAAGGGCAGTGAGCGCGTCAAAGAATGCGGCAGCCGGAATTCCTGTATATACCCAAACGGTATCAATAGGTGACATTGATACACAGCTGAATATCAGCGGAAAAGTAATGTCGGAGGAAAAAGTGACGCTTTTTGCTCCCGCGGAAGCAAAAGTTGAAGAAATTGAAGTAGATAAGGGTGATGTTGTCAAGAGCGGTGATGTGCTTTTGTGCTTTGATCAGGAGGCAGTAGCTTATGCGAAACAAAAGAGTGAACTGGAAGGTAAGATTAGTTCGGCAGATTATAATTCCAATGTACAGTATAACAATGAGCAGAAGGCAAAACTTACACAGGCAGAGGCGGATATTGCGCAATACGAAGCGACAGTAAAAAGTTATGAACAATACGTTGACGATCTGACGAACGGTATCACAGATGTGACGGCGCTCAAAAGGGCGGATCTGTATGCGAAAATCTACAGTGTAGAGAAGGAAATGAACGCGTACGATCTGGCAATGCAGATACCGGAGAAGGATACGGATTTCGATGAGCTTACACGCAAGAAGACAGAAAAGCAGAATGAGCTTAATAAGCTGAATAACGAATTGAGTCTGCTTTCCGATTATAAGACGGAGTATGGATGGGAGAAGCTTCTGACACAGGCCAAAAAAGACCTTGCCGATTACGAAGAAAAGCTTGCCGAGGCAAAGAGTGCAAAGACGAGTGCGGAGGCAGCGCTGGAAAACGGCAGTAAAATGACAGGATATGCGTTGAATAAGGAAAAGGCCGAGTTAGAGAGCGCAGACGCCCAAAAGAAATATGAAGAGGCATTAAATGGATTTACGGCAGGCTTTAACGGTGTCGTTTCCGAAGTGAATGTTGTGGAAGGCGCTTCCGTACAGGAGGGCACGCAGCTTCTGACGCTTGAGAGCATTGATGATGTCTGCGTGGAATTTCAAGCATCGAAATACGCACTGGAAACGCTCGCAATCGGGCAGCCGGCAGAGATTACGATTTCAGGAAAGTCTTATACTGGATCGGTTTCTAAGATTAATCACATAGCGGAGGAAAATAACTCCGGTACGGCGACAGTTGCCGCAAAAGTACATATTGACAATCCGGATGAAAATATTTATCTGGGACTTGATGCAAAACTCAAGATTTTGACGGCAAGCGAGAAAGGCGTTTTGCAGGTTCCGGTAGAGGCAGTTAATGTTGACAGTCAGGGCGAATTTTGCTATCTGATTGAGAAAGGCGTTTTGGTAAAGAAGTATGTGACAATCGGTATTTCGTCAGAAACTTATATTCAGATTGTGGATGGTCTTTCAAAAGATCAGGAGATTGTGACGACATCTGTATACGGAACAGGACTTGATGAAGGCATGGCGGTCACAAGTATGCCGATGCCTGGTATGGAAGGCGCAGATATGGAAGGCGCTGATGTGGGAAGTCTGGATACACAGGCTTCCACTGAGGAGAACACACAGGAAACACAAGAGCATACGGAGGATGAAACGAACAATGGCTAGAATGATAGAATATGTAAAAATAGCCCTAATGAATATCCTCAGTAACAAGGCACGTTCTTTTTTGACGATGCTGGGTATCATTATCGGTATTTCGTCTGTGATCCT
>JAIEDW010000225.1 GCA_029067805.1 Lachnospiraceae bacterium | reverse complement strand
TCGTATCAAAAATATGGTGGTAGATTCTTCCGTCAGTGCTATCTGAAAAATACCGCTCATAACACCCGGAAGAAACGACACTTGTGTCAGTTTTTTGTACCATGGTAATGATTTCTCCGGCATTACCAAAAGGTTTCTGTATTCCGATATTGAACGGAGAATGATCTGGTTTTTCCCCAATTAAAAGAACATTTCCGCCAAGACTGATCACGCCGCTTTCAATCCCCTGAGAGAGCATAAATTCTTTTAGCTTGTCCGCAATATATCCCTTTGCAATAAATCCCAAATCAATCCCTGCCTCGGCGTCTGAAAGTTGTACACGATAGGAATGCTCATCAGAAAGTTCCTCATCATAAGTTACGGTTTTTCCATTTTCATTATAAATCACCACATTCCGATAATTTACATGTTCAAGTAGCTTATTCAGTTCGGACGCATTAGGAATATAATATTCATAATCCGGATTTTCTGACATGCGTGTCATTTGTTCGGAAATACACCATTCCTCCTCTATAGGAAGCATAGTCAAATCCAAGGCTCCGTTTGATTTCTCACACCATAAAAGCGCAGATTGAATAAGAGAGGCGGTTTCAAAAGAAACAGGAACAGGGCTGCCGTCACTGTGGTTAATTTTCCAAACCTCGGAATCCTCGCGCGTAGCGCTGAAAAGTGATTCATATGTTTCACACAGATCAAAACAAGCATCCAAGACATCGCTCTTGTTATTGTCATATATGGTAATTGAGATAATTGTGTCAAAAGCAAAGCCTGTTCTAGAAACGGGATTCGTATTGGAAATTTCCGCACATGAGTTTAAACACAAGGCACAGCAGACAGCAGGTATAAGGACAGACACAAAAAAACGGACACTTTTAACAGAATGCATATATAAGACTCCTTTTCTTATCATTATAAATCTGACCATTTGACAACATTATAACAAAACTGCGGATAAAAATGCAGTATGAATAAAAAGAAGTATGCAAAAAGTATGCAAAAAGAATCCGTAAAAAGAATTGAGTTCAAAAAATGTTAATGCTATACTGATAAGCGAAAGGGTGATGAGATCGTGCGAAAAAGAGCGAAAAACAAAATCCGAAAATCGATACAGATGTTATGCATTACCGCACTTTTGATAAGCACGGTATTTTCAATCAATGCGGCAGCACAGGAGGCTGTACAGGATAATATCACAAAAGAATACAACGAATATACAAAATGTTTTAATGCGATCAATACCCTCGAGGATATCAAGTCACAGGGATACGAAATTGTAGAGAAACATGTATTTGATATCCCTTTGGTCACAAAGAGTACAGAGGTTGATGAAGACGGAGAGTTTTTGGATACAGAGGTGACAAGACCAATTGACATAAACAAAATCAGCGATGAAGATGCAGTCGTGCTGCAAAGCGTTCCGACTGTGCGCTTTGTCACTGCGATCGATAAAAAATATCACAGGGCGGCAGTATTTCTTGCCGACAAGGACGGAATGATCGTATATAAGACAAATATGCTTGAGTGTAATTATACCATAAGGGGGCAGCTTGAACAGCCGATCGTGGACATGGTGTCGGTGGCGTTTGCGGACATGAATCATGACGGACTGATGGACATTATC
>JAIEDW010000224.1 GCA_029067805.1 Lachnospiraceae bacterium | reverse complement strand
ACCGCACCGCCCTCAAGATTCATCACAATCGAATCCGCATCTGCAAGAACCTTTAAAGTAATGTCCTTAATATGTGCTGGCTCTCCCCAATAATCATCAAAACGTTCCAAAATCACATTTTCCTGCAAAGAGCGTGATACAAACTTATACGGACCGGTACCAATCGGATTGGTTTGCAGATCCGCTACATCTGCCGGAACAATTGCTGCTTCCACCGTAGCAAGAATTGCAAGGAATGAACTGCTTGATTCCTTTAATGTAATGATAATTGTCTGCTCGTCCGGCGTTTCAACACTTTCAATATTAGAAAACGCCGATATAACAGGATCTCCCCCATTTAAACCGGCGCAGGTATCAATCGAATATTTTACATCCGCTACGGTAACAGGGTTTCCATTATGGAATTGAATTCCATCCCGCAATGTGAAGGTGTAAGTAAGTCCATCTTCTGACATTGTGTAATCACTTGCTACTGCAGGGACCAGATTGCCATCGCTGTCGGGCTTGATTAATCCCTCATAGATGTTAAACAGTATTTCCTGTGTACCTGCGCCCTGTGAAAGGCTTGGCACAAGACTGTCCAAATCCTGTGGAACACCTATGGTTATGTGCGAGTCTGCCACAGCGTCAGTTTTCGGTTCGGTATTCTCCGTGTTTTCCATTTGAACTGCTGTCTGTGTCTGTGCAATCTCATTAGAGCCTTTCGCCTCCTTATCACCTGCGCATCCGCCCAGTGCAATAGTCAGTGTAAGTAACATACTTACGAAAAGAACATTTTTTCCTCTCTTAGTCATGTTTTTTACTCCTTTTTTATTCTACTGTATTCAGTTGTATTATGCCCATTCGGGCAATTATAATCATAAAGTACAGTCGGAATGCGTACCGTCTTTATGACCTTGATAAATTGTATACAAAAATGCATAAAAAAGCAAGCCGTTTCGCACACAAAGTTGTTTTTTATTGTATACAATTACTCCAACACCTTTTTCAATTCATCCATAAAGGTATTGATATCCTTAAACTCCCTGTAAACAGACGCAAAGCGCACATAAGCCACGGCATCCAGATCCTTTAGCTTATTCATCACCATCTCGCCGATCACACGACTTTGCACTTCTTTTTCCTCTCGATTGAAGATTTCTGTCTCGACGGAATCCACAAGCAAGTTAATGCTGTCGGCGCTCACGGGTCGTTTATGGCACGCCCGCAAAATTCCCGCTTCAATCTTTGACCGATCATAGGTTTCGCGGTTATCGTCTTTTTTTATGACAATCAACGGAATCGTTTCTATCTTTTCGTACGTTGTAAAACGCTTGGCGCACTCGTCACACACACGCCGTCTGCGAATGGAATTGTTCTCATCTGCCGGTCTGGAATCGATTACCCTTGTATTTTCGTGATTACAAAACGGACACTTCATTTGTTTGGCCTCCATGCAAATTTTCTTATCTTTCAGTATAAGTTAAGTTTTCAATTATGTCAACCAAATGCCACCCTTCTCTATCGAATTTCCCCTAAATATCCACCAAAATCAAATCGGGACCAATCTGTCTTATGCAATTATACGGTATGACAATCTCCGAGTTATCCGTAAGAAGCCCCCAAAGCCCCCGGCATCCGGGCACCATGATCTTACAAATACAGCCCTTGCACTCGTCAAACTCAAGGTCGCACACATGCCCAAGGCGTTTGCAGTCCTTTATGCTGATAACTTCCTTTTTCTTAAATTCACTGTATCTCATAAAATAAAATCCCCTTTTCATCAAGTCTGCCTTGTTTTATCATATGCAGCGCCCGATAAAAAGGGAACATGTATCAGTCGTTCAACGGTTTTTCTTTTCCACCGTCTTTTCCAATGCGAATTCTAATATAAACATTTAACGCAACGGCAAACACAAACAGAATAATGCCCAGCATCTGTGATACCGCAATCTGCGTGTGTGGAATAAGAAGCTGATCGGTTCTAAGCCCCTCAATCATAAATCTTCCAATCCCATAACCGCCCAAATAAATCAGACACATCTCACCATGATACTTTTTGTGTTTGTGATACACAAGCATCGCTATGAGCAGACAGAGATTCCAAATGCCCTCATACAAAAAAGTAGGATGCACCTGTATATAATTTGTCGCGCCATAAGTCGCCATTCCCGCCAAATGCGACTCTGCAATATCCTTTGCGCGCACAGCCTCAATTGGAAGGCGCATTGCAAAAAGCGAGTCCGTGAAACCGCCAAACGCCTCTCTGTTAAAAAAGTTTCCCCAGCGCCCTATAATCTGACCGAGCACCAAACCATATACACCGCAGTCACCAATCTGATACGGAGACAATTTCTTCAATCTGCTGTAAACAAAAAGCGTTGTAAATGCCCCAATGACAGCACCGTAAATAGCAAGTCCGCCCTGTCTTGTATTAAAAATACTGAGCAAATCGTTTTTGTACGAATCCCAAGAAAATACAACGTAATAAATCCGCGCACCGATTACAGAAAAAATCACCGCATAAATCGCAAAATCCCATATAATGTCAGGATTCATCTTCTCAAGCTTTGCCATATGCACCGCCATAAGCACACCGCAAATGACGCCGATGCCGATAATCAGACCGTACAAAGCAATCTGAAAGCCAAAGACCGTAAAACTCTTCGGAACATTTTCCAAATAAATCCCAAGGTGCGGAAAGGATATATCGCTTACTCCCATGCCAATCCTCCGTTATACATTAAATCGGAATAAGATTACGTCGCCGTCTTTTACCACATAATCTTTTCCCTCTAACCCTACAAGGCCTTTGTCCTTCGCCGCCGAAAGGGAACCGTTTTCCAGCAAATCTTTATAATTTACCACTTCTGCACGGATAAAACCACGCTCGAAATCCGTGTGGATTTTTCCCGCTGCCTGCGGCGCTTTTGTTCCTATCTTTATCGTCCATGCACGGCACTCGTCCTCGCCCGCCGTCAAAAAGCTGATGAGTCCCAACAATCTGTAGCTTGCCGCAATCAGCTTGTCAAGTCCCGACTCCTTTAAGCCCAGATCCTCCAGAAACATCTGCTTTTCATCATCGTCAAGTTCTGCAATCTCCTGTTCAATCTG
>JAIEDW010000223.1 GCA_029067805.1 Lachnospiraceae bacterium | reverse complement strand
CAAACATATCATTTAATATAATTATAGTAGAATACGTCGAAAAATACAATAACTTATTAAATTTCTCCTAATAAATCTGTCATTTCCGTATACATCGTCGTCCTGTCGGGAGCCTGAAGCACTATGGAAATATAGGGATTTCCCGCACTGTCCCTTGCATAAATAATAAGACAGCTTCCCGCTGCATTTGTTGTACCGGTCTTTCCGCCAATCACAGTCACAGAGTCGGGGGCGAATGCCTCTCCTTTTATGTACGCATTGCTGTTTGCAATGTCGATGGTCTTTTCGTTTCCGTTTTTATCAAGATATACGGAATTATAGCTGGCAGTATGAATGATCTCCACAAATTTATCATACTTTACGGCGGCATTGCAGATCAGATACAAATCATATGCTGTCGTATAGTGGTTTGGATCTGTCAGACCGTGCGGATTTACAAAATGACTGTTTGTTGCGCCAAGACTGTTTGCCATGTTGTTCATGATTTCCGCAAAGCCTTCCACGCTTCCGCCAATATGCTCCGCTATCAATACGGCAACATCATTTGCCGATTTTATAAGCAGTGCGTGAAGCGCCTGTTCCATTGTCATACTGTCGCCTGCCGCAAGTCCCAGCTTCACCGCTCCGGATTCCGTGATATACACATTCTCGCTTGCGGTCAGCACATCGTCAAGATTTCCGTATTCCAACGCGCATAAAGCGGTCAGGATTTTTGTAAGGCTTGCGGGATTTAACTTTTCATGCGGATTTTTGGCGTAAATCACTTTTTTCTGGGCAATGTTAAAAAGTCCCGCCGCGGTTGCATCCGACATATCAACGTCTGTCCCCGCTGTGACATCTTTTGCCGTCACGCATAATTCCGACGCAAAGGCATCCTCTGTGTTCTCAACGAGATGAGAAGCAACCGAAAAACTGGAATTATTTCTGCTTCTATCATATGAAAAAGTATATTCTTTACTGCCGCATCCTGTCAGTGTTGTCAAAAGAAGTGTTGTTAGCAATAACCATGTTATTGTTGTTCGAATATTATTTGTACATTTCACGCCAATCTAAATCTCCTCTGTCAAGTGACTTGATCAACAACTCCGCCGAGGCAAGATTTGTTGCCAAAGGTATATTATGAATATCGCATAGCTTCACTGCATTGTTGATATCAGGCTCATGAGATTTCGAGTTTGGATCTCGCAAAAAGATTACAAGGTCAATCTGATTATGTTCAATCTGCGCGCAAATCTGTTGTTCACCGCCTAAATGTCCTGCCAAATATTTATGAATATTCAGATTGGTGACCTCCTCAATCAGACGTCCTGTTGTCCCCGTTGCGTAGAGCGTGTTCTTACTTAAAATCCCCCTATATGCAATGCAGAAGTTCTGCATTAGCTTTTTCTTTCCATCGTGCGCTATTAACGCAATATTCATAATACTTACCCCTTCCTTTGTCCTATAAAAA
>JAIEDW010000222.1 GCA_029067805.1 Lachnospiraceae bacterium | reverse complement strand
GCACAGGACGAAGTAGAGGTAAGTTATGAGGAATCGCAGACAGCAGAGGAAACAAACTACGAAGACGAAATAGCAGAAACTTCCGATTCGGAAGAGTATTATGAAGACGATGAGCTGATGATGCGGGAGCTTGACCCCGAAGATGCGGAAAGCATTGCGGAAACGGCGAAAGAGGATGCTTTAAAGACACAGGAAATCAAAATGAATACGGCGGATTTAAGTTCTCTTTCCGAGCGAATCGTGGAAACGGCGCAGAGAGAAACGACAGGTGCAAAACGCGAGGAGGTCCGCGAATTTACGGTCGAGGAGCAGAAGCTGTTCGAAAATTTTGCCGTGACCAAAAAGATCAAAAAGCAGATTCTTTACGCGCTTGAAAACATGACGCTTGCCGCATTTACGGGAAATGTCATTATTACGGGTGACGCCGGAATAGATACTGTGAAAATGGCAAAGAATCTGATTCGGGAATTTCAGGCTGCCGATCCGAATTTCTCCGCTAAGGTGGCAAAAATCACAGGTGAAAAATTAAATCAAAGAAATTTAAAAGAAGTATTTGAGAAATTGGATAATGGTGGTATTATAATAGAGAAGGCAAACGGTATGACCGAGGAAAAACTCTATGAGCTTGCGACACTTCTCAATCAGGATAATCTCGGAATTGTTGTCATTATCGAGGACACGAAGAAAGAGATTACAAGGCTTTTGGAAAAACAGGCAATGATTGCGGATTACTTTAATATCCGAATCGACCTGATGGAGATGGACAACAATGCGCTTGTAGCATATGCCAGAAATTACGCGCTGGCGCTGGAATATTCTATTGACGAGCTTGGTACGCTTGCCCTTTATACCAGAATTGCAAACATACAGAGCGGGAATCATGTGGTAACAAAGGACGAAGTAAGAGAGATCATAGACGAAGCGATCTGGAAATCGAAAAAGTCTAAGGTTAAGAATTTTGTGGATATATTGTTTGCCAGAAGATATGATAACGAGGATATGATTGTCCTCAAAGAACGCGATTTTATGTAAATTGGGGGTAACTATTTATGGCGAAAACCGAAGAAACGACAGTTTTTATTTCAGAGGCAGACCAGTACGTATTTGGACAGGGAACACATTACGAAATATACAAAAAGCTGGGTGCGCATTTTAGTAAAGAGGGCAAAAAAAAGGGTGTTTTTTTTGCAGTCTGGGCGCCGAATGCAAAAGAGGTATATGTCGTAGGCGAATTTAATGATTGGAACGAAACCGCAGCGCCCATGGAGCGGCTCGGCGACGAGAGCAACATTTTTGCAACGTTTATAGAGGGTGTTCAGGAAGGACAGATGTATAAATATTTGCTCGTGCTTCCAAACGGTAATAAGCTCTATAAGGCGGATCCGTATGCAAATTATGCGGAAATGCGTCCGGGTAACGCGTCGAGAGTGTATGACTTAAATCACTTCAAATGGGGCGACAAGAAATGGATGACAGAGCGCGACAAAAAAGACATGAACAGTCAGCCCATGTCCATTTATGAGTGTCATATCGGTTCATGGATGAAACATCCTGACGGTACAGAGGATGGTTTCTACAACTATCGCGAATTTGCAGACCGAATTGTGGAATATTTAAAGGAAATGCCCTATACGCATGTCGAGCTTATGGGTATCGCGGAATTTCCGTTTGACGGATCATGGGGATATCAGGTAACCGGCTACTATGCGCCTACCTCAAGATATGGCAATCCCGATGATTTCCGTTATTTGATAGACCTTTTGCATAAAAACAACGTCGGCGTTATCTTGGACTGGGTACCCGCCCACTTCCCGAGAGATGCCCACGGCTTGAGCGAGTTTGACGGAACTTGTCTTTACGAGCATCCCGATAAGCGGCTCGGCGAGCACCCTGACTGGGGCACCAAGATTTTTAATTACAGTAAAACGGAAGTAAAAAATTTCCTAATTGCGAATGCGCTTTTCTGGATCAACGAATTCCATATAGACGGACTTCGCGTGGACGCTGTGGCATCAATGCTTTATCTTGATTACGGTAAGAAAGATGGAGAGTGGGTGGCAAACAAGTACGGCGGAAACGAGAACCTTGACGCGATTGAGTTCTTTAAGCACTTAAATTCCGTAATTCATGGCGCGCATCCCGGCGTTATGACGATTGCGGAGGAGTCGACTGCATGGCCGAAAGTAACCGCAAGACCCGAAGACGACGGTTTGGGATTTTCGTTTAAATGGAATATGGGCTGGATGCATGACTATTTAGAATATATGAAGTTGGATCCGTTCTTTAGGAGCGGGAACCATAACAAACTTACGTTTGCCATGAGCTATAACAGCGCGGAGAATTATATTCTGCCGTTGTCACACGATGAGGTTGTGCACTTAAAATGCTCTTTGGTAAACAAGATGCCGGGCTATGAGATTGATAAATATGCAAATCTCAGAAACCTCTATACCTTTATGTTCGGACATGAAGGCAAAAAGCTGTTGTTCATGGGACAGGATTTTGCACAGGAGCGCGAGTGGAGCGAGGCGAGAGAACTTGACTGGGCTTTGCTTGCAAAACCTTTGAATAAGGGAATGCATGACTTTATGGGTACCTTGCTCAAGCTTTATAAAGAAAGTCCCTGTTTATATGAGATTGACAACGACTGGAGCGGCTTTGAGTGGATAAATGCGGACGACAAGGACAGGAGCATCTACAGCTTTGTACGAAAGTCAAAAGACGGAAAGCAGAAAATGTTGTTCGTAATTAATATGACACCGGTAATGTACGAAAAATACAAAGTCGGTGTTCCGGAAAATACACAATATAAGCTGATCCTCAATTCCGATGAGGTGAAGTACGGCGGAAACGGAAATAAGGTGTCAAAATCGCTTAAGGCGAGAAAAGGCTTGTGTGATTATAAGGAACAGTATATCACGTTCAATCTTCCGCCTCTTACGGCAGTTATTTATACATTCTAATATATTATAATTAAGAAGGATTCGGTCATGTACGAAAGAGTATATGACCGAATTTTATATTCTTTATTTACTTTTTCTAAAGTTTTTCCCGAAAGATTCCGACATATCTAATAGAAAACAGATTATTTATCTGTAAAAAATATATATGATACGGAAAGTATGGGGAATTTGTATGAATGTTACATTAAATTCACAGATTTCCGCAACAATGCCGGCAAGCGCCGAGACAACGACAACAACTACATATAAACCACAGACAGCCACACAGACAACGTGGGGCAGTGGGTATCAAACAGACATCGCTGATAAAGTTATGGATAACGAAGCATATGGTCACGGATTGACCGCAGAAGATATTATGCAGCAGGCGGCTAATACAGACGTTAGTGTCCAGAAAGACTTTATGGTAGTGATGTCTAATACTGTTTCCGGGGAGGACCTGCAAAAAATGCAGGAAGAAGGTTTTAACCCCGCAAGCGTCGATGTGGAAACATATGTCAATGTAGTTGATCAGATCAAGGTGACACTTGCGCAGGCAGGCGTGGAAATCACAGGATACAACGACAATCTGGACGTTGAAAAAATAGAAGAGATTACTGGGAGCAGAATAAATGCCGAAAAACTTGCAGACGATTTATCGAAACTGCTTCCCGAAAGTGACATACCTATTACAAATGAGAACGTGGAAGAACTGGTGCAGGCAATCATGGAGGCATCGGGCATCACGGAGATTTCCGACGAAGCGATCAAGTACATGGTAGTCAATCACAAGGCGCCTACGATTGAGAATATTTATAAAGCACAATTTTCAAGTGCAGGCAGTATGCAGCAGGCACAGGGGTATTACAGTGACGGCTTTTCCGGCGGCGCAAATTATTATGCAAAAAAAGCGGACAGCATCAACTGGGAGAACCTCGAAAAGCAGATGGCATCGGTGGTAAAACAGGCGGGACTGGATTCCGACGCAATGGATGCCGCAAAGTGGCTTGTGGAGTCAGGAATTGAGTTAAATGTCGAAAATCTGACACTTGTGTCAGATCTGAAAAATTTAAAGCTCCCGTTGGAACAGCAGGAGTTAGAGCAATTATGCGTGACTGCGATGAAAAACGGAAAGACACCGACAAACGCGCTTTTAACAGGCGAGGAGCCTATTGCGGAACAGGCAAAGGAGCTCATGGAAACTGTGGAGAGCATCTCAGATGAGGCAGTTCACGCTGTGGCAGAATCCGGTGACGTGATGAATATCAAAAATCTTGCGCAGGCGCAGGAAACGATCGAAATGACACAAGGGGAACCTACAGAGAGAAAGGCTGATGAGGAATCCCTTAAGGAAATCGAGGCAAAACGGCAGCTGGAAGAAATCCGTTTGATGATGAGCGAGGAGGCAAACAGACGTCTTTTAAAGGCGGGTATTTCCGTTGACACGACAGAACTTTCTAAACTGGTTGAGGCGTTAAGGGAAACGGAGGAGGCACTCAGAGCTTCCTTATATCAAGGCGGAAGCGTAGAAGAGAACGCACAGAGAGCCCTGTTATTTGAGGAAACGATTACCAAGACAAAAGAAATTTCCCAAATTCCCGCAGCGTTTATTGGAAAGATGATAACGGGCGCACAGCCCTATACCTTAAATCGTATTCATGAAGAAGGAACGGCTCTTCAAAATGAGCTTCAGGAAGAACATAAAGGTCAAAACCAGAATCAGCAGAGACAAGCATCACAGGCATACGAAACACTGATGACCGCGCCGAGAAAAGATTTGGGTGACAACATCAAAAAGGCATTTCGCAATGTAGATGATATTCTTGAGGATATGAAGCTTGAAATGAGCGACGCAAACAGGCGTGCCGTTCGCATTCTCGGTTACAACAGTATGGAGATTACCGAGGAGAATATCAATAAGATTAAAGAAGCAGATAGTCAGATAAACGGCGTGATAAACAAAATGACACCCGCGACAACGCTTCAGATGATCAGAGAGCAGAAAAATCCGCTTGAAATGACCATCAAAGAGCTGGATAACTATTTGAACGATAAAAGCAGAGATTTTGACGCGGATGCGGAAAAATATTCGGTATTTTTGCAGAAGCTTGACAGAGCGGATAGCATTTCGGAATCCGAGCGGGAAGCGTATATCGGCATTTACAGGCTTTTCCGTCAGATTGAAAAATCGGACGGAGCAGTCATCGGAAGTGTGGTCGCTTCGGGCGCACAGATGAACTTCAAAAATATGCTCTCGGCGATACGCTCTAATACAGACAAAAATATGGACATTCGCGTAGATGACGGCTTTGGCGCACTCGAAGAGCTGATCACAAAGGGCAAAGCGATTGACGAGCAGATTATGAGCGGTTTCCACAAAGAGAACTCCGACGATGCGCGGCAGCAGCAGGAGCGGTATTACGCAAGACTTTCGGGTGAAATCAACACAGAGCTTGCCGAAAAGACTGATGTAGAAAAACTCAAAGACGTGGAAATATCAGAATCAACAACAATTGAACAGTTTGCGGATAGCATAAAGATGACACAGATGTCAGAAAGACAGGAAAAGCAGGACGCGTGGAAGAAGGAAAATCTAAAGAATTTCCAGGAAAGTCTGCAAGAGGCACAGCAAATAGAGGAGCAGGTAATCGAATCCTTAATTGATTACGGTCAGACGGTCAGCCTCGACAATATTTACGCGGCGGAAATGCTGATGGTTGACAGAGGCTCCCTGTTCAGGCAGATTATTGAGAACGCCGATTCATCGGAGACAGACGAGGATACGGACCTTGCGTACGAAGATGTTTCTGATGATACAGAAGAAAGCATACTTGCGCAGTCCGAGCGGTTTACACAAGCGCTTACAGGAAAAGAAAGCGCTGGAGCAGCTTACCAAGAGATGATTGACAAGGCAGGGGCAGCTGTCGAGAAGCTGATTGAGAGAAACGGTGTATCTTATATTGATGTGAAAGCGGCACAGTCGTTGTACAAAGGACTTGCGCTTGCGGGAAATCTTGCGAGGGAAGAAAACTACGAGGTTCCCATGAATATCAAAGGTGAGATCACTTCCGTCAACTTGAAAATTTATCACAATGCGGCGGAAACAGGAAAGGTATCGATCACGTTCGAAACCGATGCGCTCGGAAAAGTGGCGGCGGAGTTTGACGTGACGGATAAGAACATTTCCGGTATGATCGTATATGAAAACAAGACAGAGGCAGCAGACTTTAAACAACTTGAACAGACAGTTAAAGGCGAGCTTGCAAAAGAGAATGAAAAAAATGTCAGCATAAGCCTTGTACAGTCAAACGCGGTTGATTTTTACAAGTTCGGACAGGACAGACAGCCGCAGGAAGCGCAGAACAAGACATCGACAGCCGTACTTTATCAGACGGCAAAGGCGTTTTTAACGGCGCTCAAGGAGACAGAAAAATAAAACATTTGCGGATATAGAAAGGGGCAAATCATGAGAATTAATTTTAACGTTTCATCGATTGTGGCAAAGAATTCATTGGGTAATAACGATTCCAGACTTTCGGAATCAACTTTAAGACTTTCGAGCGGCTATAAAATCAACAGAGCATCGGACAACGCCGCAGGACTTGCGATCGCAAGAAAAATGAAGGCGCAGATCAGAGGCATCGTGCGTGCAAATGAAAACGCAAACGACGGTATTTCCGTGGTAAATACAGCTGATGGTGCGATGACGGAGATGCACGATATTCTTCAGAGAATGAATGAACTTTCGGTTCAATCGGCAAACGGCACGAACTCCGAGGATGACAGAGCAAAGATACAGGTTGAGATTGACCAGCTGATTCAAGAACTTGACAGAATCGCGGACACGACACAGTTCAATGCGCAAACGCTTCTCGACGGAACATTTGCGTATAAGGGATATACCAATACGGAAAATATAAAAGTAATGTCTTATTCGGACGGTGTTATAAGCGGTACATATGTTATCGGAACGATTAAATATACTTATACAGAAAAAAGTATCACCACCTATGCCAACAACGGCAAATCTGTTGCCAAGGTTGAAAATAAAGAAAGTTTTCAGATCAGCAGCGCCGATGATGTCAGAGACGCGCTTGTGATGGAGAAGGATTTGGATTCTTATAAAAAGGATGCCGAAAATTCAACCGGTTTGAAGGCATTTCCGAGCGATTCGCTTGTGTCGATCGAAGATGAATATGTGGTCATAAAAGCATCAAACGATTTTGAAGTGAAACTTGCCGTCAACGATAAGGAAGCGTTAGAAGCAACGGGACTTGCTTCTACCGAGGTCAGTACGGTAACTTATTCAACAAGTACATACCAAAAAGTATACGTTACCGCACCGGACGGAGAGCGCTATATGATTGGTAAATTTACGGTAGGTGATGATACTGCTCTGGATCATGTTTCTTCGGAAAATTATAAATATGTAGCGGAAGTGCTGAGCGATTACTTTGTCGCAAAAGGCGAAAGCAATGTAAAGATAACGGATATGACCTGTGATGCGAATGGCAAGATGACGATTACATATGACAGTTCGGCGGGAACTGATCTGCCACTGGATTTAAATTTGAGCGATCCGACGGTGACAATGCAGGATTATCTTTATCAGAAAGAGATCATTTCCGATACGGTTTATACGGTCGGCAGCAGCGACAAGGATGACTGCGTTGCGATTAATCTTACGGGAATGGGTGCGATGCGCGTTCAGGTCGGTGCAAACGAGGGACAGTATCTGGATATTGAAATTCCGGATCTCAACACGATATATCTGGGTGTGAATAAGCTTGATGTGAGAACAGAGGATTCAGCGACGGAATCAATCAATATTGTCGGCAGGGCAATCAATTATCTTTCCGCAGTGCGTGCGAAGATCGGTGCATACACAAACCGTCTTGAGCACACAGTCACAAATCTTGACACAACAGAGGAAAACATGACGGCGGCTTATTCTCGTATTATGGACGTTGATATGGCGGAAGAAATGACAGAATATACAACGGTTCAAGTGCTTGTACAGGCATCAACATCAATGCTTGCACAGGCAAATGAAAGACCGCAGCAAGTGTTGCAGTTATTACAGTAAATAGTGTGAGAAAATTTCAAAAATTCGCATAGCGGCAGTATGGAGGGCAAAATGACAAAGGAAAACAAACAGATGTTTACAAGGCGGATTACGCAGGCGAACCGTACGCAGCTTGTTGTGATTTTGTATGAGATGCTTTTGGTGTATCTGGAAGATGCTAAGATGGCATATGAAGCGGAGGATACACAGGAGTTTGTGCGCAATCTGGAGCTTGCAAGAGATTGCGTTAGCGAGATGCGCACAAGCCTAAATTTTGAGTATGCGATTTCCAAGAATTTGTTTGCGATCTATTGTTTTGCGGACAGGGAGCTTGCAAACGATATTTTCGGAAACAAGACAGAGAATCTTGACGCCTTAAAAACGATTTTCACAAAGCTTCACGACGCGTATGCCACTGTAAGCGAGCAGGATGAATCGGGGCCGCTTATGGACAATATTCAGGATGTTTATGCCGGTCTTACATACGGAAGGGAAGATGTCAACGAAAGTCTTGTCAATTATGATACAGGGAGAGGTTATACGGTATAGACGGAAGGGTCGGTATCGTATCCTCCTGTGGATCTTCCTCATAAGCGTCAAAGGCTTTACAGGACGTAAACTGCTCGTAGAGTTGCATCCGTTCCGCCTGCTGAAGCAAAAAGCGGTATCGTTTCAGCGCAGAATCGATTTCGTAGATGTAGCAGTCAATTAAGTCGGGATCTGTCACATTGTCAAAACCCGAGTATGCGATTTCGAGCGCTCTCTGCGTCTGGGTAATATCCGAAAGAAGAACCTCGCGCGGCGTTGTCGCAGCCGGCGCCACGGCAGCATTTGGTTGTCCGGAAGAAGAGGGATTAAGTATCTTTTTAAGGCTGAAATATGTTTTCATAAAAAAGTCCTTTCTTGAAATTGCGACAGCGTAAAGCATTAAAATAAAAAGCGAAGCTTTTTGTAATCGAGTGTACAACGTATATATACGTATGCACTCGATATTTTACTTTCGTATTAATAGTATAGATTTTGAAGATTTGTTTTATGCAAAAAAAGAAGCATTAAAACATATAAAAACAGTAAAAATTTGTCTACTATCATTGGTAAAAATTTACAAAAAGAAAAAATAGGGTGGACAATTTTTTTTTGATATGATATAGTCAGAACATCGAGCGTCAGCGTGCTTTATAAGTCGCCTGATCAAATTCAAAAAATTCCGTCGGTTTCCGACAAATTTTTCAAACGAATATAAAATTAAAAAAGAATGAAAAGGAAGTTAAAAAATGGCAATTCTCATAGGTGTGTTTTGTGTTGCCGTATGCATGGATTTGCGGTCTTACAAAATACCTAATCTATGTATCCTTGTGGGAATCGTGTCCGGATTGATTATGACATGTATGTCATATTCTGTCGTTGAAATGCTTGGGGCATGTATTGCGATGATCATTATTTTTCTGGCATTTTACCCATTTTACCTCATCGGAGGGCTGGGCGCCGGAGACATCAAACTGCTTATGATGACAGCCTGTTTTATACAGGAGAAGCAGTTAATAGCCTATCTGATCGTCACTTTTGCGCTTGCCGCAGTCCTTTCTGTCATAAAAATGCTTTTCTTTCGCGAGAGCAGACAACGATTGTTTTATCTTGGACAGTATCTAAAAAAAGCGGCGCTCACAGGCAGCATTGACAATTACATTGTAGATAAGAAAAATAAAAAATGTGTAATAAGACTGTCGATACCCGCGTTTATAAGCTTGATGATCATGTGTTTTGGGGGGTATTAGAAGATTAAAAATGAATGCAGTGGATAAAAATGTGAACGTTATAACAGATTTGGACGGAAGAAAAATTGTTCTTATTAACGATATAAGATTTCGGTCGCGAAAAGAAGTTGATTGGACAAAAGTGGAAGAGTATTTAAAAGAATATATTGGAACATATTTTGAAATTGAGCAGACTTCCGAAAAAATCTATATTGGATCCGACTTCCCAGATGAATTCAGTCATTCCAAGGATACAAAAAATTTGAAAGGCGCAAATAAGAAAGCAAAAGCAAACATTCCTTCTGCAATAAATGAATTAGTTCAAATTGCAGCAGACAAGGCACAATATCCTGATTATAATCATAAGCATGGATCAAAGGCAAAGTATGGTTGGTATCGATATAATACGCGTTTCGGAATACCTGTTTACGACGAGCTAGGAAATTTGGAGCGGTACAATATTTTTTCAACAAGAATGCTTGTAAGGTGTGATGAAGACGGAAAGTTATATTTATATGACCTTGTAAGAATAAAAAAAGAAACGAGCAGGCCGCATGAGCAATAGCTGTACGGTAGTAAACTTCGTTCCTTCTTTGCTTATAAGAATATCGTGTGAAAGCAACTTTGTCAAGATATAAGTGAACAAATCTTTTTATAAAGATATATTTTACAAAATAAGAAAGGAATATCAAATAGGCATGAGTAAAAAAAGACTGGCAATATGTGATAAGGACCGAGAGTATCTTTCGATGATGCAGGCGTATCTTGTGAAGAAAAATCCTGCGGGGTTTGAAATTATGGTCTTTGATTCCATAAAGGAAGCAAAAGCGGCGTCAAAAGAAGAACCGTTTGAGATTGTTCTTGTAAGTGAAGGGATTTATGACACAAGCGTCAGAAATATAAATGCACAGAAAATCTTCATTTTACAAGAAAACGGGCTTGTAGGGATCACAGGATACAGTATAGTGGAAAAGTATCAATCGGTAGATCGGCTAATGAGTCAGGTTCTTGATGCGTTTGCGTTAGATGAGGAATGTAGGAGCATTGAAAGCAAAGGACGAACACCCTCAAAGCTTATCAGTTTTTACGCTCCCGACAGACATAAAGGGCAGAGTATCGCGGCGCTTACCGTAGCACAGGTGTTTTCCGATATGGGAAATAAAACGCTTTATATCAGTATGCAGCCGTTTTCGGGTTTTGAACAGCTTTTGGGGATAAAATACGAGGCGGATATAACTGATTTTATGTATTTCGTCTTGAAACATTCAGACAAGCTTTTATACAAGCTTGAGGGAATCAAAAGAACGATACACGGCGTTGATTATCTGCCGCCCGCTCTTGATTATTCCGATTTGATGAAAATTGAGGAGGATGAATGGAAAAGATGTTTTGATGCACTCTTATACAGCAGTGACTACGCATATATTGTGGTGGATTTAACCGAAACATGCAAAGGATTTTATCATTTGCTTGAGAGAAGTGATACATCTTATATTTTATCCGGAAAGGACAGTCTTTCAAGCGCGATGCGTACACAGTTTGAACAGCTGATGCAAAAAAAGGAGCTTGGTGCGGTGCTTAAAAAAAGTGTGCACTTCCATTTGATGAAAGATTGGAAAGAATATCCGTTCAACCTGGAGCAGCTTTCCGTTTCACAGCTTGGAGCGTATATGAAAGGAGTTTTGACTCAAAATGGACAATCAATTAACGGTATATGAAACTTGTAAACAACAGATTGCAAGCAGTGTCCGGGAACGCATCGACTTGTCACGGGAGGTATCTGATGAGGAGATACAGGAGATGATTGATGATCTGGTCTTGGGACTTGGGCGAAGCGTCGGACTTTCTCTGGAACAGCGAGAGGAACTTGGAAAAAGTGTCTTTTATTCGATAAGAAAAATGGATGTACTGCAAGAGCTTATCGATTCCGATGATGTGACGGAAATCATGATAAACGGCACCGACAATATTTTTGTGGAAAAGGCGGGGCGTATTTATCAATGGGAGAAACATTTTGATACGAAGGAAAAGCTTGAGGACGTAATACAGCAGATAGTGGCAAAATGCAACAGGGCTGTAAACGAGGCATCTCCAATTGTAGATGCAAGGCTTGAAAACGGTGCGCGTGTCAATATTGTGCTTGCGCCCGTGGCGTTAAACGGACCAATCGTGACAATACGACGATTTCCCGACAAACCGATTTCCATGAGTGACTTGATCAGTTTTGGATCAATCACAGAAGAAGCTGCGGGAGAACTTTCAAAGCTTGTGAGAGCAGGCTACAATATCTTTATCAGTGGTGGAACCGGTTCCGGTAAAACTACATTTCTAAATGCATTATCGCATGATATTCCAAAAAGTGAACGAATCATAACAATAGAAGACTCCGCGGAATTGCAGTTACAGGAAATCCCAAATCTTGTACGGCTTGAAACGCGAAACGCGAATACGGAGGGCGCAAAAGCAATTACTATCCGGGATTTAATCAAATCAGCGCTTCGTATGCGACCCGACAGAATAATTGTCGGGGAAGTGCGCGGCAGTGAGGCGATTGATATGTTACAGGCGCTCAATACCGGACATGACGGAAGCCTTTCAACAGGCCACGCAAACTCGTCGAGGGATATGCTTTCCCGACTGGAAACAATGGTACTTATGGGAATGGAACTTCCGCTTGCTGCTGTGAGAAGACAGATTGCGTCAGGAGTGGATCTCATTGTTCATTTGGGCAGACTGCGCGACAAATCCCGCAGAGTGCTTGAGATTACGGAAATTCTCGGATTTGAAGACGGTGAGATTGTGACAAAGCCGATTTACCAGTTTGAGGAAATCGGCGAAGAAAAAGAAAAGGTTGTCGGAAAACTTGTAAAGGTTGATAAACTTACCAATATTGAAAAATTAATGATGAATGGAGAAATGTGAAAAATGAATTTTATAACACCACAAAAAAACAAAGTGAAAGTCGGTCGGGGCAGGCATCCGCCAATGACAGACTATTCAGTATATCGTTTCACGGGAAAAGAAGCAGTGTTTTATATGACGTTGGAAACGATGTTTATAGGAGTAATGGCATATTTGTTTTATGACAGCGTTTTTGCCTTCTTTTTATTGATACCGTTTGCCATATTGTCGCTTAAGAATAAAAAAGAGCAGCTTTGTCAGAAGAGAAAACAGCAGCTTGAAATTGAATTTCGAGATGTCATTTTGAGTATATCGTCAAATCTTCAGGCAGGTTACAGCATTGAGAATGCGTTTCAGGAAGCTTACAAGGAACTTATCATTTTGTATGGAAGAGGTTCCCTTATGGCGCATGAACTTAGTTTGCTGCTTAGAAAACTCGCCAACAACGAGCAGCTTGAAGGCGCGCTCCTTAACCTGGCAAAGCGAAGCGGCGTGCAGGACATCAGAGATTTTGCGGATATTTTTCAGATTGCAAAAAGAAGCGGCGGCAATATGCAGGCAATAATCGCTAACACTGCGGAAATTATCGGAGATAAGCAGGCGGTCAGACTGGAAATTGATACCGTAATGAGTGAGAAAAAGCTTGAGCAGACCATTATGCGCTATATTCCATTTCTCATTATCTTTTATATTTCCATTACATCAAAGGGGTATTTTGAAAGCCTTTATCACAATGTTGCAGGTTGGCTGATCATGACGGCTGCGTTAGTAGTATATGGACTTGCGTGTAAACTGTCCGACAAGATTTTAAATATTGAGGTTTAAAGTAACTGTTTAGCAGGTTTACGCATTTACTGCGTAAACCGTATGAAAACGAAAATTTTACAGGCAAAAATCTATCGCGTAAGCGATTTTGCATAGATTATTGCTCGTAACTGTGAAGGTACTGAACAGTTACAGTTTAAGGTGACTGTTTAGCAGGTTTACGCATTTACTGAACAGTTACGGTTTAAGAAAGGCTATAAAGTATGAAAAAGATTGCGGAATTCATTTATAACAGACTGGATAACATGTCGAAAAAGCCAAATAAAATATTACATGACAATACAGTGCATGAGGCGCTGCAAGCTCTAGAACCCGCTGGTGATACACAAAAACGGCAAAGAGAATATGTGATCAAGAAATTGTCGCTTTGTATCATAGTTATAATTGTCGGACTTACGCTGTCACTTTTGTTGTGGATAAAAGACGGGACGCAGACAGTGATTGTCGATAACCGCATTGAGCGAAATCCGTACGGTGACGGTGAAAAAAATGTAACCCTTGTGGGAAAAAGCGAAAACGGTACATATGAAGTCGATTTATCGGTTGAGGAAAAACAGTATAGTGGTACGGAACTAAATGACCTTTTAAGGGAGTTTATACCGCTTTTGGAAACAAACATGCTTGGAGAAAATGAGTCGTTTGATAAAGTTGTGTATGATCTTAATCTTATCGATGGGATTTCGGGATTTCCGTTTACCGTGGAATGGCAGACAGACGACGTTTATATCAATCGTCACGGAGCGCTTAAGGAGGATATCCTTGATGTACCAAAACTTGTGGAACTTACGGCAATTATTAGCTGCGAAAGCTTTGAGGCGCGTCATGAATTAAGCTGTATGGTGTATTCAAAAGCAGTGCAACCGTCGCAGTCGGAACAGATCTTGAAAGCACTTCAAAAGATACAGAGCGAAACAAGAGATTATGAATTTATGACACTTCCGTCAGAAATCAACAAGGAGAAAATAAGCTGGAGCTACAGAAAAAACTATACGGAGCTGTTGTTTTTAATTGCTACGCCGCTAATTGCTCTAATCTTGTATTTTGGTACGGACAGGGATTTAAAGAAACAGGTAAATGACAGAAAGGAACAGCTACAGCTTGATTATCCGGAAATTGTCAGTGCACTTGCACTTTTAATCGGAGCCGGAATGACCGTTCCAAACGCGTGGCAGAGAGTGGCAAAAGACTATCGTGCAAGAAAACAGGAAACGGGAAGAAAACGGTATGCCTATGAGGAAATGCTTTTAACAATTTATGAAATGGAAAGCGGAGTCGCGCAGACAAAGGCATATGAACGCTTTGGGCGACGATGCAGAGTACAGTGTTATAACAGGCTTAGTACCATGCTCTCACAAAATGTAAAAAAGGGAGCGACAAACCTTGCGGCGCTTTTGCGCGAGGAGGCAGCATACGCATTCGAGGAAAGAAAGCATACTGCAAGAAGATTTGGCGAAAAGGCAGGAACAAAGCTGCTTATGCCGATGATGATGCTTTTGTGTATGATTATGATTGTCATTATGGTACCGGCGTTTAAGACATATTTTTAAGATAATATTTTTACAAGAAAATAACAAACAAGAAAATTTATAAACAAAGAAGTGGAGGAATAATTATGAAAAATTTGATATGTTTTATGAAAGAAGAAGACGGAATGGGAACAGTGGAGATTGTATTGATCATCGTAGTGTTGATTGCTTTGGTGGCGCTTTTTAAGGACAGCATCAAGAAGGTTGTGGAAAAGATATTAAAGACAATTTCGACAAACGCGAATAAGATTTAACGAAAGGAACATCAGATTGTGATTCAAAAAAGAGAACATGCATATCTGACAGTGTACCTTTCTCTTGTATTTGGCATTGTCCTGTCGCTGCTCTTGGCTCTCATAGAGGGAGCAGCAATAGGCGCCACAAGGGCGCAGGCAGAATTGATTGCGGATTTGGGAGTTGATTCTGTTTTTGCGGAATACAACCGAGAAGTCTTAACGCAGTACGAGTTATTTTTTATCGATTCGTCTTATGGCGGCAAAGACGGAGGAATAGGCAAAGTGCAAACACATTTATCCGAATATCTCGGGAAAAACATGGATCCTGATAAAGATGTAGGATTATTTGGAGGCATTACCTATTTAAAACTGACGAATCCATATCTGGAAATCAGCGAAGTGTCCTATGCGGGCGACGACTACGGCGCTGTTTGGAAGGCACAGGCCGTTGCGTATATGAAAGCTGTGTATGGAGGAGATATCATCAACTCTGTGAAAGAACATCTTGCCGTGGTAGAGGAAAACGAGATGCATACGCGTGATGTGGCGGCAGAGATAAAGAAACAAAAAGATGCGTTTGAGGAAGCGCTTGTTAAAAAAGAAATTATCGAATATGATGCAGAAACTGCCGACGGCGCTTCTTACGGCAAAGTGTCGAAACTTGTCGACAAGCTGATCGGAGGAGGACTTTTAAAACTTGCTATGCCGGACGGTGAAAAGATGTCGGATACCTCTGTAAATACAAAGGATTACTATTCGGCGCGAATTCGCGCGGGAAAGGCAAACGCGGGTATCGGACTGCATGAGGGCGCAGAAAAAGCGGACGGACTTGTAGATGAACTGATCTACGGCGAGTATTTGATGAAAATGTGCGGAAACTACCGTGATAAAAAAGAGGACAGTTTTCTAAGCTATCAGATCGAGTATATTTTATATGGTTATAGCAGTGATGCGTCAAATCTTTCGGCATGTCTTGCAACACTCTTTGCGATAAGATCCGTGGGTAATCTGATATCTGCTTACAACAGCGCAAATATGAAAAATCAGGCGGAGAGTATGGCAAAGTTTATCTGTGCGCTCATATTATCTCCGGAGCTTGCGCCCTTGTTAAAAGAAATCCTTTTGGGAATGTGGGCGCTTGCGGAATCTGCGGCGGATGTAAGAAACCTTCTTGACGGAGGAAAAGTTCCGCTTATAAAAAAGGAGAACCAGTGGAGTCTTTCTCTTTTGGGAATTTTGTCGGGTGATTTTGAGGGCAGTGGAAAAAAAGACGACGGACTATCTTATCAGGCGTATTTGCGCATACTTTTGGGGCTTATGGATAAGCAGAAAAAAGTGGTAAGAAGTCTTGATATAGTTGAGATGGATATCAGGCAGACGGAAGGAAATGAACATTTTCGAATCGACAGATGCCTTGATTATATGAAGATACATTTCGGATTTACAGATGCACAAGGTCATGACTTCGTGTTTGAGAAAAAGATGTGTTATGAGTAGTGGGAGGTGAAAGGATGCCCTTTGGAAACAGAAGAAAACAAAAAAGGAGGATAGGAAAGCGCTTTATTAAAAAAGATAATAATCCAATTAAGCTAATAAAAAATATGTTTGATATGCTTTCTGTAAAAAAGAGGGTATCCTTGCGCCTCCCGAAACGATTAAAGGCAAGTATGACAGTAGAGGCGGCGTTTGTACTTCCGCTTTTTCTCTTTGCATTTTTAAATGTGATATCCATTCTTGAAATATACAGAGCGCAGAGCAATATGAGCGCGGCGATGCATCTGACATCAAAGGAAATGGCAGTCTGTGCGTATGAGTATAAAACAGCTTTTGATAATGATGTGGGAAAATTGGAGTCACTTGGACTTACATACGGATATGCGTCAAATCGTGTGAAAAATATTCTTGGAGAGAAATATCTTAACGGTTCTCCAATCAAAGGCGGCGTATCAGGGATTGGATGGTATCGGTCATCCGTCTTGGAGGAGAACGATTGTATTGATTTGGTTGCAACCTACACGATAAAACCGCCTGTGGCAATTGTAGGATTCGGAGAATTTAAAATGTATAATCGTATGCTTACGCGCGCATGGACAGGATATGATAATGCGGCGGCAGCAGGCAGTAATGCCGATGAGGAACAGGTTTATATTACGCCTGACGGTACGGTTTATCACAGGTCAAGAGCATGTTCCTATCTAAAGCTCTCCATAGTGCCTGTAAATATGGCGGTATTGGAGAGCAAGAGAAATGAGGGCGGCGCGAAATATTATCCTTGTGAGGAGTGCGGTAAGGAGGAGAAAAGTACTGTGTATATTACCGATTACGGGACACGGTATCACTCGTCACTTCAATGCAGTAAATTAAAGCGCACGATTCTTGAGGTGCCGCTCTCCAAAGTCGGCGGGCGGGGAGCGTGCAGCAAATGTGGCGGAGCGCATTAAATGCCGTGTCACTAAAGTGTTGAAAGAACATCAGAAAAGATGAGATATAAATTAAGAAAGGAATAAGGTTAGAAATATGTTTTTGGGAATTATCGTAATAATGGGATTACTGCTTTTTGCGGCGGCGGTGATGGATTTAAAAAGCAGACAAATTAGCAGGGGCTTCATTGTTGTGTTGACGCTTGTGAGCCTTACAAGCATTTTTGTAAGAGTCGATTATGGAATATGGAATGCCGTGGGTGGCGCTTTGATTGGAATATGCGCCGTTGGATTGTCGATGCTCAGTAGAGAACAGATTGGCAGAGGCGACGGACTTGTCATAGCCGCGCTTGGCATCGCGCTTGGATTTCGGGAATGTCTTGCGACAGTATGTCTTGCGTCTATGATAATGGCGTTGATATCGATAGCTGTATTGCTGTTAAAAAAGGGGAATCGAAAAACAAGACTGCCTTTTATTCCTGCGCTGTTTATGGGGTATGTGACATGTGTTTTGATATAGAGATTGGCGCAACTCCCAATACAATAAAAAAACAAGAGGACGGCTATTTTACAGTGGAGGCTGCGCTTATTTTTCCGATGGCGCTGTTGTTTACCGTAATGATGATATTTCTTGCGTTTTACAGTTACGACAGGTGCATTTTGGAGCAGAGCGCATATGAGGCTGCGCTCCGCGGAACGGGAAATCATATAAAAAGCGCACAGGAAGCGTACGAGGAGGCGTATCGCGCGGCGGATACGCTTGTGGATGGCAAGCTTTTTGCGCTGCACGATTTTTCCTATGACGTGTCCGTTTCCGCGGATTTCGTGACTGTGAATTATCATTGTGTGGGAAACATGCCGCTTATGGGGTGGCTGTGTGAGTATGTTTCGGGAGTTGATTTAACGCTTGATATAAGCGCCGAGGCAAGACGGCACAGACCGACAAGAATCGTACGGGAGTTTCGCGTGATTAACAAATTGATTCATGAAATCAATAAGGAAACGGAGGAAGGAACATGAGAGAAGATTTACCGCTGGTCAGCTATGAGAGGAGTATGAATCATAATTATATGACACTCGGAAAATGTGATTTTTTTGGAACCGCTGACGACAACAGTAAAAATTATCGTGTCAGAATGCTTTTGGATAACAAAATACAGGGACTTTTGCCGATTACATACAGACAAGTAAACGGAGAAAGCAAGTATTATTATGAAATCAATTCGCTACAGTCACTTGACCGGATAATGGAAAAAAGCGCGTTAAAATACAGAGAGCTGCGTGCCCTGTTTTTGGGTTGCATCAATCTGTTTAACAGACTTGAGGAGTATTTATTAAGTGGTGAGCAGATTATTATTCGACCGGATTTTATCTATGTCAATGTGGAAAGTATGGAGCCGTATTTTGTGTGCTATCCCGACTATACGGGTGATGTGCGCGTCTCTTTTGTGGAGTTTGTTGATGAACTTCTAACACGTATCGATCATACGGATGAACAAGCTGTGATGCTGGGATATCAAGTGTATCGCTATACCAGAAATCCGAATTATGTGCTCAGTGAAATCCATAAGTTTATGGAATGTCCGATGGAACAAGTTTCAGAAAAAAGCAGTTCTCAAAATACAGCGTATCACAATGAAAAATCAAGTGAATTTTGTTTTACGCCGGAAAATCCGCTTGCAGAAATAAATGACAACAGTAGAAATAACGGCAGCGTACAACCGCGTTACAGCAGTCTTGTATCGGAGGATTACGAAATATATGATGATGGCGATAATGAAGACTTGTGCGGTTGCAGTAAAGGCGGCGACAAGAAGCAGCTCATAGGAGGCATTTTTTGCGTTTTTATAGCGCTTTGTGCGGGAACGGTCATTGTCTGCGCAAGGACACTGAAACTTTTTGCGCTTAGCAGTGATAATGAACTTTATATGTATGGGGCGGTGGCGATGGCGCTTGTGGCAGCAGCGCTATTCTTTGTGTGTTATATAAAGGCGGTAAAGCAAAAGAATGCGATCGCGCAGTTGAATGAGGATGAGGAAGACGAAATCTATGCGGAACTGATGAAAGGAGATTTTGATAATGATTTAACAACCAAAGATATACCCTGCAAGAAATATGATAAAGAAACAATTTCTATGGGAAATGTAAACGAAACTGTCTGTCTTGGCGGAGCAATGATAGAGGAGAGAGTTCTTCGCGGCAGCGTCAACGGAAAAGAGGTGAAAGTACCGCTTGATTGTCTGCCTTTGACAGTCGGAAAACTTGGAGGCGTTTCCGATTTAATCATAAATGACACTGCTGTCAGTAAAATGCATGCACGGTTCGAGGAATACAACGGAAAAGTGTGTGTCTGTGACTTAAATTCCACGAATGGAACGGTACACAACGGAGAAGTGATTGCGATTAACACGCCCGTAGCATTAGAACCTGGGGATAAACTACGGTTTGGAAGGAGTTGTTTTACTTATTTATAATAGGGAAACAAGCATAGGGAATTGCTTGTATTTGCGGTCAGAAAATGGTATGATGAAGTCGTAGAACGAGAGAGGAAAGGCATGGGAAACATATATGATGGAGCATTTAGGACAATTCTGAATGATTGTCGAAAATTGATCATTCCGGTGATTAATGAAATTTTTAAGGAAGAATACACGGGAAATGAAGAAATCAAATTTTTTCCCAATGAGCATTTTATCGATCAGCAGGATGCAGCAGATAAGGAACGAATAACGGATACCAATTTTACAATATACGGTAAGATAAAGAAAAAGTATCATATAGAATGTGAAAGTGGTTTTCCGGACGGCAAGATTATGGTGCGATTGTTTGAATATGATGCACAGATTGCGCTTGACGAGGGTGAGGTTACAAGAGAAGCGCTAACAGTAACATTTCCTCATACAGCAGCGCTGTATCTTCGATCTTATAAAAAGATGCCGGATAAAATGCAGTATGTAATAAAGACACCGGGTGGAACAGTGCAATATGATGTGCCGATTATGAAAGTGCAGACGTACTCCCTTGATGATCTTTTTGAAAAACAGTTACTGCTTTTAATTCCATTCTATATTTTTTCACATGAGAAAGGGTTTCCGCAGTATAATAGTAATGAGCAAAAACTGGAGGAATTGAAAGCGGAATATCAGGGTATTTTGGAAAGACTTGATAAACTGGAAAAACGGGAAGTGATAGGAGCCTTTGATAAACGGACAATTATAGAGCTTTCCGGTGATGTGATTAAAGCAATTACTCAAAAGTATGAGAATGTGCAGAAAGGCATAGGTGATATTATGGGCGGAGCATTGATTGAAACAGAGGCACGAAAGATTTTAAATAAAGGCATAAATGAAGCCAAAAAAGAGATGGTAATTAATTTACTGAAAATGGGAAAGTTGACTATTGAGGAGATTGCGGAATGCTCTGAACTCAGTATTGCGGAGATAGAACAGCTTGCAGGACTTCAAATAGTGTAAAATAAGACAGTAGAAATTGAAACGATATTGTTTAAATAAATTGCGTAATCTCAGATTTTACTTTATACTGAAAGAGATAAAAAATCGTTCCATGAGAAAGGAGCAAAAGCAAAAATGAAAGATTTTACGGTTGAATTACCAAAAATTCCCGACAGGGAGTACAATATCAAAGATTTCGGGGCTGTGAACGGAGGTACGAAATCCAATACGAAAGAAATCAATGCGGCGATTGTAAAAGCAAATGCAGAGGGCGGCGGAAAAGTCGTGATTCCCGCCGGAATTTGGCTCACAGGTCCGATCGAATTAAAGTCAAATATTGATTTGCACTTGGAAAACGGCGCGGTTTTGCTCTTTGATAAAAACGAGGAAGAATATCCGCTTTACATGTCGGATTTTGAAGGAATGGAGTGTATCCGCGCAAAGTCACCGATTACGGCGGAAAATGCGTCAAACATAGCGATTACGGGAACAGGAACAATTGACGGAAACGGTCAGCTTTGGCGTCCGATCAAGCAGTTTAAGATGACGCAGAGGCAGTGGGACGCTCTGCTCAAAAAATCGGAATATACCGTGACGGAAAAAGACGGTCAGATATGGCTGCCCACTAAGACAAGCTTTGACGGTTGGAATATGAGTAAGCAAAATTCGCCGGAATTGGAAAATCTCGATACGGCGCAGAAATACTGGGATTTCTTCCGCCCTGTGATGGTGCGTTTGTACCGGTGCGATCATATTTTGATAGAAAACGTAACACTGCAAAATTCACCGGCATGGAATCTGCACCCTTGCTTTTGCCGGCACGTTACCATTAAGAATGCAAATATAAGAAATCCTTACTATGCGCAAAACGGGGACGGACTTGATCTGGAATCCTGTCAATATGCGGAGATAACGGGAACCACTTTCGATGTAGGTGACGATGCGATCTGCATGAAGTCCGGAAAGGGCGAAAAGGCAAGACAGATTAAGGTTCCGACAGAGTATGTGCGGATAAGCAACTGCACTGTTTATCACGGACACGGCGGTTTCGTGGTCGGAAGTGAAATGTCACGCGGCGTGAGAAACGTTGAAGTCAAAAACTGTACCTTTATCGGAACAGATGTCGGTATCCGCTTTAAGTCGGCGATCGGCAGAGGCGGTGTGGTTGAGGATATCACGCTTGACGGAATACAGATGATGGATATCGAGAAAGAAGCGATTATCTTTACCATGGCGTATGTGCTTGATTACCGTGAGTCAGCGCAGAAGGCAGCGGTAGTGAAAGCGGACGATATCCCTTATTTCAGAAATATCACCTTGAAAAATATTATCTGCAGCGGCGCAGAATACGGCTTAAAAGCGGAAGGAATTGACCTTGGCGCGTTTGAGATTGTTGGAGAAACCGATGGTCTTCCAGTAATTGACAATATTGTGATTGAGAATTCAAGCATCGTGGCGAATGTAGAGAAAAAGATTACAAATTGTGGGCGGATTGTATACGGAGAATAGAGACATAAGGGATCGTTTAAAAGTTTTGTTGAAAAAAGACAGGAGCTTTTATTCCATAAAATGGAAGGGCTTCTGTTTTTTTATTAAGGTGTATTAGGAAAATCTTTCCTATTACTTTCTCGGAAGCAGTTAAATTTTATATGCAAAATGGCGAATCTACGTGTTCTATGCAGTCAAATATTGAGAATACATTTCCGCCCGATTGCGTTGTTAAATCAGCCTTTTATGGAATATCTATTAGTTAAATTCGGAAAAATCCGATATTTTAATTAAGAGCTGCAAATTTAAGGATTATCCTTATTTACTTTAAAAAGTTTGTGAGAATAGAGGGATGGAAGAATGGCAATCAAAATTGGTGGAAATGCTTATAATGTGAATATAAGTTCTGAAATAAGCAGGGAATCTGCGCGTTGTTTTTATGAGCAAAAATTGAATAAGGCGGATAATGCACAGAATGTTTTTAAACAACAAGTAGGTTTTGACCCGAAAAAGAATAGGGCGGAAATTGAGAATCGCTTGAAGCATACCGTGTGCCGAAGTGTAACAAAGCTTTCCGATACGATGGCAGACATTTTGAAAGGCATCAGGGAAGAAAAAGGAGCGTATGAATACAAAGATGTGATCAATGCCGCCGGCTCTGCCTATGCCAAGCTGTATGCGGAGATTGAAAAGCGATATGAAGATCCCACTGTGTATTATTTTAAACCGGACGGAACATCTGCTACAATGGAGGAAGAGATTGCGTGGTTGGATGAGGAGTATGAGGCGAAAATCGCATTGGAGAAATCGAGTGCAAAAATAGCGGCTTTGCGGGAGAAATTCTTGGGGAATATTGCGGAGATACCGACTAAGGAAATTGAGAAGATTGCAGATGACTTTTATGAAGCGAGGTACAAAGCTCTTTTTATGGGACAGAAACAGTAGTATAATAAAAACTTAAATGCGAGCAAACGAAAATAGAAAGGCAAAACATCTCATGGAACAGTCAACATTTGAAAAAATATATGAAGTCGTAAAGCAAATCCCGTACGGTCAAGTGGCAACTTACGGTCAGATTGCGGCGATTGCGGGTAATAAGCGGTGGGCGAGAGTGGTCGGATATGCACTGCATGTCAACCCCGATCCCGACAACATTCCCTGCTACCGCGTTGTCAATAAGGAGGGCAAGGTGTCGGACGCGTTTGCATTTGGTGGCGGCAACCGACAGGTTGAACTCTTAAAAGCGGAGGGCGTGGAATTTATCGATGGATATGTGGATATGAAGCGGTACCAGTGGGAACGTCCTGTTTATTAAATATTGCTATTTAAAAAGTATTTGGAAACGTTTTTCAAATACTTTTTTTGTGAGCAACGAATCAAAAAGCAGTTTGCAGCGAGGGCTTTACCCTGTTAAATTGATAAATTATTAACTTAACAAAGCGATTTTCCTTGAAATCCCGTAAATCATATGTTATACTGTAAGGCGTATTTAGACTTGTACTGGTTTGTGCAAGTTTTAACAAGTGTACGAATAGGAGGAGGATTAAATTATGAAAAAACGAGTATTGGCATTTGCTCTCACTGCGGCAATGGTCGGCACAATGTTGACAGGCTGTGGCGGAAGCGGTAACAACAATGCGGCATCGACAGGATCATCCAACGATGGCGCAAAGGTAGTAAAAATTGGTGTATACGAGCCGGCATCCGGAGATAACGGTGCGGGCGGCAAGCAGGAAACGCTGGGTATGCAGTATGCAAACTCAAAGACGCCTACCGTGGAGATTGGCGGAGAAGAGTACAAGGTAGAGTTAGAGATCGTAGACAATGAGTCTTCAAACGACAAAGGACCGTCTGCGGCATCTTCCCTTGTAGGTTCCAATGTATCGGTAGTGCTCGGTTCTTACGGTTCGGGTGTATCCATTGCGGCTTCGGACGTATTTAAAGACGCGGGAATTCCGGCAATCGGCGTAACTTGTACAAATCCGCAGGTTACAGAGGGAAATACCCATTATTTCCGTATCTGTTTCCTTGATCCGTTCCAGGGTACGGTACTTGCAAACTTTGCGAACGAGAACTTTTCCGCAAAGAAGGCTTATATTTTAACAAAGCTCGGTGATGATTATTCTACAGGTCTTGGACATTATTTCAAAGAGGCGTTTGTAGCTCTTGGCGGCGAAGTTGTTGAAGAAACGTTCCAAGAAGGTAACAGCGACTTTATTTCCTATATCACTTCTGCGAAAAACGCAGGCGCAGATGTATTCTTTGCACCGGTTTCAACAGAAGCGGCAGCGCTTATTATTGAGCAGTCGGCAGCACAGGGACTTAATATCCCTCTCATGGCAGGTGATACATGGGATTCCAACGTTATCTTAAATGCAGCATCAGGAAAAGATGTTCAGATTTATGTTACGACGTTCTATCAGGAAGGCGGTAACACAGAGTTTGATAACGGTATTAAGGACTGGATTAATTCGGACTCTACCGCAAAGGCAAACAATGGCGGTGATGATACGATCGCAGCCGTAACCGCGATGGGTTATGATGCGTATTATGTAGCGTTGGAGGCGCTTAAAGCAGCGGGCTCAACAGATCCTGCAGCAGTAAATGAGGCGCTTTGGAAGGTTACTTATACCGGTGTATCCGGAGATATTGCATTTAACGAAACAGGAGATGCACTTCGTGATGTGGCTTATGTAAAATGCGCAAACACGGAAACAGGCGCATGGGATTTCGTAGCCGTTCAGGGTGTAAAATAATAATCTGAGATACCTAATGGCGGGGGAAGCGTTACTCTCCCGCCTTGCCTATTTTTGTAGAGAGAGAAAGAATGGGGGAACATTATGGATTGGATTTCAAGAAATCTGCCGTATCTGATGGCAGGAATATCAGTAGGAGGTCAGTATGCACTGATTGCAATCGGCTATACAATGGTCTATGGAATCTTGCGTCTGATTAACTTTGCACATGGTGATATTTTCATGGTAGCGGGACTGTTGCTTGTATATTCGGCTACCGTGATGCCAATGTACATAGCGATTCCGCTGATGATCGTAGTGACAGTAATAATCGGTTTTACGGTAGAGCGTGTGGCGTATAAGCCGCTTCGGAGCGCTCCGCGTATGTCCATAATGATTTCTGCGATCGGTGTTTCCTATCTTTTACAAAATCTTGCGTTGTATGTAACAGGCGGACTTTCGCAGCAGTATCCCGCAATTCCTTGGATTAGCGATACCATAACAATTTTCGGTACGACCACGAAGCGTGTTACGGTGATCACGCCGATCCTTACAATCATACTGGTTGTCATTTTGGTGCTGCTGATTAAGTATACGAAAATCGGTATGGCGATGCGTGCGGCTTCCAGAGACTTTGAAACATCGCAGCTTATGGGAATCAAGATTAATTCCGTTGTCAGCATGACGTTTGTTATCGGTACGTTTCTGGCAGCAGTTGGAAGCCTTTTGTTCTTTACCAATTATACAGGAGTGACACCGACTGTCGGCGCGATGCCGGGATTGAAAGCCTTTGTAGCGGCGGTATTTGGCGGAATCGGTTCCATACCGGGGGCAGTTATTGGTGCATTTATCATAGGAATTTGTGAAAATATCATGAAAGGGTTGGGGCTTACGACTTTTTCCGATGCATTTACTTTTGCCCTCTTAATCATTATTTTAATTGCAAAACCTACAGGACTGTTTGGCGAAAAAGCGACGGATAAAGTATAAGGAGGAGGCGGAAAATGAGTAAAACAAAAAAAATAACATGGAACGTCGGTCTGATTGCCGCGTTGCTGATCATACTTTTTATTCTTGAACAAGTATTGCCCTCCGGATCTATGCTTTTTACCGTATTAAAAAAAGGCGCTATTTATGCGTTGGTGGCAGTGTCCATGAATCTCTTAAACGGATTTACCGGATTGTTTTCACTGGGACAAGCGGGATTCATGCTCTTAGGGGCATATACATATGCGATTTTGACGATTCCGTCAGCATCAAGAGCAAGCGTTTATCAGTATTATAACGGCGGAATTATCAATTTTGCGCTTCCAGTTCCGATTGCTTTGATTGCGGGTGGACTCGTGGCAGCGATATTTGCCTTTTTGATCGGACTTCCTGTGCTGCGTCTCAAAAGTGATTACCTTGCGATTGCGACGCTGGGATTTGCGGAAATTATCCGCGCGGTTTTCCAGTGGGATAAATTGGGACCCGTAACGAACGGATCCAATCTGCTTAGAAGTTTTCCGACGTTTCACTCCGTGCTGTATCCGTTTATCGTGTCGGGAATTTGCATTGCGCTGATTGTGCTGTTGATCAATTCGACGTATGGCCGCGCATTTAAGGCGATCCGCGACGATGAGATTGCGGCGGAGGCAATGGGAATCAATCTTGCGCATCACAAGCGTCTTGCGTTTGTGATCAGTTCCTTCTTTGCCGGAGTTTCGGGAGGACTGCTTGCGATGTATCAGACGACGATACAGGCATCGATGTTTAAGTCCGCGATGACTTACGAGATTTTGTTAATTGTAGTAATCGGCGGTATCGGCTCCGTGACGGGAAGCTGCATCAGTTCGTTCTTGTTTATCGCATGTTCGGAATGGTGGCTTCGTTTTCTCGATAATGAAAACTTATATATTGGCAGTTTCCATGTGCCTTTGCTGCGTCCGGGCTTTCGAAAAGTTGTCTTTGCGATTGTCATCATGGCGATGGTATTGTTCTACCGACAGGGCATTATGGGAACGCGGGAATTTTCTGTAGAGGGTTGCTACAACTTCTTTCAAAAGCGGTTTGGCAAAAAAAGCGTGAAAAAGGCGGGTGATACCCATGAGCAATGATAAAACAGGAAAAAATGAGAACATTGTGCTGCAGTTGGAAAATATAACTATGCAGTTTGGCGGCGTGGTCGCTGTGGATAATGTAAGTTTGAAGGTTGGCAAGGGTGAGATCATTTCCCTGATCGGTCCCAACGGTGCGGGAAAGACAACGGCATTTAATGTAATCACGGGTGTTTATGCGCCAACGAACGGTGCGATTTATTATAAAGGAAATAAGATCATTCAAAATACGCCTCAAGGAAAGATGAAAAAACTTTATCAAGGGGAAAATGCCACATTGTATGCGGGAAAGCACGTTATGGCGCCGACGCCGGATAAAGTAACAAAGCTTGGGATTGCAAGAACGTTTCAGAATATACGTTTGTTTAAAAGTCAGACCGTGTTTGAAAATATTTTGATTGCAAAACATATGCTTCGCACCAGCAATATTTTTACGGCAACGTTCCGACTAAATGCAAAGGAAGAGGCGCAGATGCGCAAGGAATCGGAGGAGCTTTTAAAAATTATGGAGCTTGAAGACGTGCGTGATGAGCTTGCAACTTCGCTTCCTTACGGAAAGCAGCGTCATTTGGAGATTGCGCGTGCGCTTGCGACAAAGCCGGAGCTTTTGCTTTTGGACGAGCCGGCGGCGGGTATGAATCCACAGGAAACGCTTGAATTGACACAGTTTATCGGACGGATTCGCGATGAGTTTGGATTGACGATATTTATGATTGAACATCATATGGATTTGGTTATGGAGATTTCCGACAGGATTTATGTGCTGGATTTCGGAAAATCCATCGCTGAGGGAACGCCGGAGGAGGTCCGCAACAATCCGAGGGTTATCGAGGCTTATCTGGGGGGTGCACAGGATGAGTAGTATATTGGAAATTAAGGATTTGAATGTATCCTACGGAGGAATTAAGGCAGTAAAGGACATCTCGTTTCATGTGGAAGAGGGAGAAATCGTGACCTTGATCGGCGCAAACGGCGCGGGAAAAAGTTCTACGCTGCGTTCCATCGTCGGATTGGAGAAACCGGAGAGCGGCAGTATTTTGTTTAACGAAAAAGAGATCGCATCGCTGCCTACCGATCGAATTGTAGTTGAAGGAATTACGCTTGTTCCCGAGGGACGGCGCGTTTTTTCGGACCTTACTGTGCTTGAAAATTTAAAGATCGGCGCGTATATGAGAAAAGATGCGTTGGATGAAGATATCAAATGGGTGTACGATCTGTTCCCCAGATTGAAGGAGCGTTCGTGGCAGCTTGCGGGTACGTTGTCGGGCGGTGAACAGCAGATGCTGGCAATCGGAAGAGCGTTGATGAGCAGACCGAAACTGATCATGATGGACGAGCCTTCCCTTGGCCTTGCTCCAATCATCGTTCAGGGCGTATTTGACATTATCCGTGAAATCAACAAACAGGGCGTGACGATTTTGCTGGTTGAGCAGAATGCAAATATGGCGCTGAAAGCGGCGCATCGGGCGTATGTTATGGAAACAGGCAGAATTACGCTCAGCGGTACCGGAAAAGAGCTGGCGGAGAATGAGGAAATCAAAGCGGCTTATCTTGGAAAATCGAAAGAAGCGAACGTATAAAAAATATCCCTGTCGAAAAAGTGACAGGGATATTTTTTTATGAAAGATTTTTCCACCAGACAAGCGCTTTGGAACCGATGGTAAAGGAAATTTTCTTTTCGCCGCCGTAGTTTTTGCCAATGCCTTTGAGTATGACGGTTGCCTTTCCTTTTTTCAAATTGTTTGCGTAGGTGGTCGTATCTATGGTGTAATCTTCGCCGTAGTTCAGCGTTTCTCCGTTTAATGTAATTTCAATATCGTTAGCCGTCAGCGTAACAGGATCGCCGTTTTGATACGCTTTTGCGTTTACACGGACTTTTGCTTTTGCAATATCGGCGCTTACGATGCGATAAGTATTGGAAACAACAGCATTTTCATCTTTTCCCGCATATGCACCTTTTCCGATTACTGTGACACGGATTTCGGTTCCCGCGTCGGGAATATCTGTGTCACCGACAAGCTTATTTTTTTCTCTCCTTATGCGGTCACCGTCAGTGGTATTCACAAATGTATCTTCCGCATAAGAGAAAGTGACATTCGTGTCATAATCTTTGCCTTTGGAAAGTTTTGCTCCGTTTGCGTCGATTAAAGTAATCGCAGTTTTAAATTTGTTTGGTGCGTTTTTATATACCACATCTTTTAACACAAGCTTTACTTTGTCGCTTTCACCGCCAAATGGGCTGTCCGTAATCGTCCATGTGCCTGTAAGCGTTCCCTTGAAGCTGCCCTTTCCCGTTACGGTTATAGACGGAAACTTGTTTTCCTCTAAGTCAGATGTGGTGATTTGCTTGTTATTTGTGTATTTTACGGTATAGTCTTTTCCTTTTGTAAGCGGCGTGCCGTTCAGATAAAGCTGCACATTCGGACAAGTGCTTCCCTTCATGTAAGGTGATGTTATTTCCGACAGCGATTTTATCGAAGTCTGTTTATCAGCCGCGTCTTGTGTTGTGTAAGTCATCGTAATCGCGCTATCCGCAAGATCAAGCTGTGTAATTTTATACGTTTTCTTAAGCTGACCGCTGTAACCGTTTATTCCTTTGAAAATAATCGATGCAGTTCCCGCTTTTGTAATGTTGACATAGGAAACAGTGTAGTCAACTCCTTCGCGTAACGTTACGTCGTCAAGAGAGAGCGACACATTTTCTTGCTTCACATCCTCTTCTTTTCCCGTGTAAACTTTCGATACAATCCCGTTCGCCAATGCCTTGTTGATAGGTGAGCCGACGATTTTATACGTTACCGCTTTCGTGCCCGAAAAACCGCTTCCGTTTTTCGCTGTGATGTATGCAGTTGCTGTTCCGACAGAATGGTTGTTTGCGTATCTTACGGAATAATCGATACCTTCCTCGAGCGTGCGGTTTTTGTAAGTAACTTGAAGGTTTTTCGGCGTCATGCCGCTGCCGTTTTTTACAAGTGTTTCATCATATGTCTGACTTGGTATTTTTGCCACACTTACCTTGCTCATCAGAACATCGGAAGTAATTTTCAGGTAAATGATGCGTGTGCCCGAATAGCCGCCCGTGCCGTTTATGACAATCGGGTATGTTCCCGCATCGTTATATGCGTTTTTGTTGGTGTTCGGATAGGACACAGTAAAATCTTTTTTCACAGAAAGCTTTTTGCCCGAGCGGGTTACGACAGGTGTAGCTTTCTGGAGTTTTCCGTTGTAAGCGATTGTCATGTTATCGGCGGAAATATCACTGTCTGTCAGCGACTTCGGAAGGATATTGAAATAAGCGTATTCCGTTCCACTGTAATTTCCTTTGCCTTTTATCACAACCGTAGGAGAAACGCTGTCCGCCGTGTTGACGTTTTTGTTATTTTTATAGGAAACAGTATAATCTTTTCCTTTTTCAAGTGTGATCAGTCTGTGGCTTCCGTCGGCGTTTAAAATGCTGTCATAGACCTGTACTTCCGGTTTGATCGCGCTTCCCGTGTATGTGTAATCGCCGATGGGAAGAACGTAAAATCCTTTTCCCTGCGTTTCGCAATAAGGATAAACGACTGTATTTTCCACGGACAATACCGTAGTATCGTCAAAGCGTGTGCCAGTTCCTCCTTTGCCGGTAAACCATCCCACAAAGAGTTCGTCGTCGCTAACTGAAATTTTAGGAATGTTTTCTTCGTCAACGCTTCCTTCATACGGAACGGTAACCGTCTTTAACACGGTTGCGTTATCTTTATTCATAAAAGTGACAACACAATTTTCGATTGCTTTGGCGGGCGCAAGAACTGTGATCTGACAGGATGCCGTTTTTACAATGTTCTCGCCCGTTGCGCTGTTAATCGCAGTCACGGTTACCGTGATGGTTGCCATGCCTTCCCCTACAGCAGTGACCTTTACGGTTTCCGAATTGTTTGTAGAAGTAATCTTGGCAACTTTTGAGTTCGACGAGCTCCATGTAATGTTGGAAATTTCATCGGTCATATTTGCCGGATTGTATCGTACTGTAAGCATGTCCGTCACATCAAGGTCTGAGGGATTTCCGCTTAAGGAATCCTGTGTCTGCAAAATAAGAGAAGACTTGTCAAGCGTGACGCTTTGGAGATGCTTCTCTGCCTGCATACCTGTATAAACAGGAATTTTAAACACAAACGCAGAGTCCAGACTTCCGGCATTCGCATACATCTTTTTTGTGGTTAAGGACTCGCTTGCGGGCGCCTGAATATTCTGCATGTACTGGTGCGTATAGAGTGGATTGTAGTTATCGTCTATATCAAATTTTTGCAAGTAAGGTGTGTCCTGACCTTTTAAAATATAACCGTTTCCGATGGTTGCCGCACCGCCGGACAAGGATTTGTAGTGCGTGTTCCAGCCCTTTGACTTTGCATAGGAAAGGCCGCTTTCGATAACTTCTTTATCGGTTTTTCCGCTTGCGCCTACATTAAAATAGTTGTAATATCCCTGATAACCGTTATACTTACCTGAAATCAGCGCGGATGTGCCGCTTCCCTGTTCCTGATAAACGCGTGAGGCAAGGTGAATCGGGCTTAACGTTCTGCTTTTGCCGATTTCATAAAATGCCTGCGCATACGTTTTGCTGGAATCATCGGGGAGTTTGCCTTTCATAAAAGTGCCGTTTAAAAAGTTCTGAATTGCGGACACTGTGTGGTAAGAGCCATTAAACGTAAGCTGCTCAAACTGGAAAATGTAACCTTCCGTGAGGAAATTGAGCGGATCGAGATAATATGAAACGGCATCTTTTGTGGCATAATACCAGCTGCCTCCGTGAAGTTTTCCGACCCAGCCTTTTTCCGCATTGCTTTTGGTATTTTGGATCAAGCTTTTGTCACCCATTTCGTTTGCGACAACGGTATTAAAATCAAGTCCCGTGTTCATCGGAACAAAAATCCAGTTTGGATGAAGCTCCTTTAATGCTATTAGCTTATCCCGATAATACGCCGGAAATGCATCGATATCCGAGGTGTCAATCTTGCCGTTTAACGCATATGGCATTATGACATGCATGTCATATTCTGTTTCCCAGTTGATCCAGTCTTCGTCGGAATAGGCAAGGTAGTATGACTCGACATAGCCGTTGTACTCCGTGCCATTAAGCCAAAATGCAGCTTCATACCAGATGCCGTCTTCTGAAATATCTACCGATTTTATGTAGAGTGTATGACCGCTGTTTATCGTGGCGACTGTTTTGTCCGTTGCGGGACTTTGATGCACGTCATAAGTTTCTGTACGGTATAAGAGCGCCATCAAAGGTTTTTCGGCGGCAAGTTTGTTAAATGCATCGATTGCAGCCTGAATATCGGAGTCGAAATCCGGTTCTGATTCTGTATCTGATGCCGATTCGCTTTCAAAAATTGTTTCGGATTCATTTTCAAAAATTTCCGATTCGTTTTCGAAAACCAATTCGGATTCGTTTTCAAAAATCGTTTCCGATTCAAAGATAGGCTGTGTTTCTACAGTAGGTTTCGTTTCTATCGCAGCTTCAGATTCTTTTTCAGGCTGTATTTCGATAGCAGCTTCAGTCTGTTTTTCCGATTCGGATTCATTTTCAATTTCTGTTTCTTCTTGTGTAATATCTATTTCCGAAATATCATTTATGACATTTGTGTCATTTTCGTCATATAATTCAGCAGCGTTCACTGTTGTCGGAACACCACCGATAAAAAGCGTGAAGCTTAAAATAAGTGATAATGCGCGATAACGTTTTTTATGAAACATATTTCACAATCCTTTCATACATATTACTCTGGCAGCTATATTTCTCGGAATTCAGCCGCCGAAGTAATAAAATAAACGTGTTGCGTGACAATTAAAGTGTAACAGTATAATAAAGTTATGTCAACTTATCAATTGCTGGAAAAATTGTAAATAAATTTTTTTTCGACATTTCACTGCAAGATTGACAACTTGATACAGATAATGCGATAATTAAGGAAACTTAAATTTATTTTTTAAAATAAGAAATGATATCTGATAGAGAAAGGCGATATTAAATGGAAGAAAGGAATTCGTTTCAATATCGAAAATGCATTGTCACGCTTGTACTTGTTGTAATCAATGTTCTCGTATATCTGTGTTGTATCTATGCGGAAAAAATACCGTATGGGGAAACAACGCTTGCAGATATGATCTATGACGCCGGAAGCATGAACACAGAGCGTATCCTCTCAAATGGGGAATATTACAGAAGCATTACGAGTATGTTTTTGCACGGCGGAATCTCTCATATTGTAAGTAATATGATTTTCCTGATTGCGCTTGGAGAGATGCTTGAGCGGGTAATCGGTCACTCAAAATTTGTGCTGTTGTACTTTCTTTCGGGAATCGGCGGCGATATCTTTTCCATGATAAATGTCGTGCTCAGCCGGAATTATTACACTGCAATCGGTGCGAGCGGAGCGATTTTTGGACTCATCGGCGCAATGCTGGTGCTTGTCGTTTTAAACGACGGACATTACGAGGGTATTTCGATAAAAAGAATGGTTTTGGCGATTGTTTACATGGTGTACAGCGGAATGCAGTCGGAGGGCATCAATAACGCGGCGCATTTGGGCGGACTTGTTTTCGGCGTGTTGATCATGGCGGCGATGTATCTCATGGAAACGATTCGCTGGAAACGTCAGGGATAAAACGGGAGGTAAATGAATGAAAATTAATATTTATTACGGAGGAAGAGGACTGATTGGAGATGCTACGCTGTATGTGCTCAACAAGATGCAGGAGGTGCTGCGGGAGCTCAATGTAAACATGGAGCGTTATGATCTGTACGAATTTAAAAATAATATCGTTACGCTGCCCCAGACGTTAAAGGACGCGGACGGCGTTATTCTTGCCACGACCGTTGAGTGGTTTGGTATCGGCGGCTGGATGCAGCAGTTTTTGGATGCGTGCTGGCTTTACGGGGATAAGGAAAAGATTGCAAAAATATACATGTGCCCAATCGTGATGTCAACCACATATGGTGAGCGCGACGCGATGATGGATCTTATAAATGCGTGGGAAATTTTGGGAGGACTTCCCGTGACGGGAATCAGTGGATATATTGCGGACGTATCGGAATTGGAACAAAATCCCAATTATGCGAGAGTCATCGAAAAACGCACGGAGGATTTGTACCGCTCCATCAATCAAAAAACGGCAGTCTTTCCGTGCAGTAATCAGGCGGTCAAACAGAAAGTGTCGTTCACACAGAGTCTGAATCTGACGCCACAGGAGGCGGAGCAGCTTTCCGAGCTGGCAAGCGACGACTTTTATGTGCAGAAGCAAAAAGAGGATATTCAAGAACTTGCGAGCATGTTCAAGGATTTGATGGGCGTGTCGGGAGAGCTGAACAGCACAATGTTTTTACAGGATTTAAGAGATCACTTTCATCCACAGGCGGGCTTTCGGGCAGTGTACAAATTTAATCTTCCCGAGGCGAAAAAGCCGCTGATCGTCAAAGTTGACCACACGGAAATGGAATGCTATTACGGCGACAGTGACAGTTTTGATGTGGAGATGCAGCTCTCTACTGATGTGATGAATGAGATTGTACAGGGGCGCATGACCTTCCAGAGGGCATTTATGGCTGGTGATATGAAAATGAAAGGCGATTTCAAGGTGCTTAGGACACTGGATGCGCTGTATGTATTTTAAAATTTAATAGGAGGATGTAATAAAAATGAAAGACGAAAACTGTATTTTTTGTAAGATTGCAAATGGTGAGATTCCCTCAAGGACACTCTACGAGGACGATGATTTCAGAGTGATTATGGATTTGGCGCCCGCCACAAAAGGGCATTCGCTGATCTTGCCAAAAGACCACTATAAGAACGTTTATGAGATTGCGGATGATACGGCTGCAAAGGTGCTGCCGCTTGCAAAGAAAATGGCAACGCTAATGACGGAAAAGCTTGGCGCTGACGGATTTAATATTGTGCAGAATAATAATGAAGTGGCGGGACAGACTGTGTTTCATTTCCATGTGCATCTGATACCGCGTTACAATGACGACAACCAGAGCCTCGTGATGAAGCCGCAGGAGATGACGGATGCGCAGCTTGACGAGATTAAGGATATGATCGTGAAATAAGAAGAGAATATAGAAATAAATTTTCATTGCCGATAGGTATGCCGATAGAGTATACCTGTCGGCAATTTTGATTCCGTAAGACAGTTCGCAAAACGTGTCAACTTTTGTTGATATTTGATGGATTGGGAAATTCTTTACAGTATTATGTGTTTGTAGTACAATAAAGAAAAAGCGTTAAAGGTTATATAACTTAGAAAAAGGAGCACGGATATGAATAAAGAAATTATATATGAAATGACACAGTCGGAAAGCTTAATCATGCATTTTTTGTGGAGAGAAGGCGCAAAAAGCTTTGTTGAAATCATGACTTTTTTGACAAAAGAGGAAGGCAAGGAGTGGAAAAAGCAGACAGTCAATACGTTTATCAAACGACTGTCGGATAAGGGGCTGATCGCGGCGGACGAAACAGGAAAAAACAGAGTGTATCACGCGGCAGTGACCGATACGGAGTATGAAAAGGGCAAGGCGGAAAAATTGCTTCACGATTTTTACGGCGGTTCCGTTTATTCCTTTTTGTCGGCGCTTACCGGGGGCAAGGGGATTGATAAAAAGGTTGCCGACGATTTGAGGACAATCGTGGAAAAGGAGTTTTCGCAAGAGGAGGATTAGTATGACGCTGCTGCATACAATGAGCTTGGCGGGAAGTATCGCGATAGGGATTTACCTGTGCGTTTCTTTTCTGACGAAGCGGTATCTGCCGATTACATGGCATAAAATATATCTTACCGTAAATATCATTTTATTTCTTGTACCGTTTGGATATTTTAAAGCAGAGTATACGGAGTGGCTGAATCGGTATTTCGGTATTAAGACGTGGTATCAAGGAACGCGTGTTGTAAAAAATATGACGAATTACACGGTATTTGTATATCGAGACGGCGTATATGTGTCCAATCTGCCTGTGTATATCATATTGTTATTCAGTCTGCTTTTGGGATTTGGCGGATTGATTCTATATCTTAAAAAATATTTTACCGTTTATCTGAACATTATGAAAGGGGTGGTGCTTTATGAAAATGGAGAAATGGTCTTAGAAGAATTGGAAAAAGAAACAAAAAGAAATGCAAAAAATAAAGTATACTTATGTGTCGGCATCAAAACACCAATTACAATCGGAATCTTACATAGAAAGATCATCCTTCCAGATATTGAATGGGAGGAAAAGAAACTGCAAGATGTACTGCGTCATGAGTTGGTACATATAAAGGTTATGGATAATCTTGTTAAGGTCATATTGTTTTGGGTGGTTGTTCTAAATTTTTATAATCCGCTTGTGTATTATTTGCTGTACCGATGGAATTTAACTTCGGAGATGTATTGTGATTACAAAGTTACCATGAATAAAAGTTTACAAGAAACAGGAGATTACGCAAAGATGATTATCGACTTTGCGGAAAAGGAAGGTACGGTAGGTTTGCCGATTGTAGGCTTTAGTTTGAGTAAAAAACAGATAAAAGAAAGGATATTAAATATGAAAAACATAAGAAAAAAATATGGAAAAATGAGCAGCGTAGTAGGGTTGTTGATTCTTGTAGGGGCGATTTTTGCGTCATCATTGACGGTTTATGCGTATGAGAAAAGGACGATTAAGTATTCTGATGAGCCTTATGAGAAGGTAGAGGACGTTATTTTTTGTAGTAATTGGGAAGATGCTGTTTTGTTTAATGAAAAAGAGACAAAATATGATGGATATGAACAATATATAATTTCAGATGATCTTACATTTTTTGTAACTGAAACAGGAGAAGTTCATTATGATGTGTATACAGAACAGGGCGAGTATCAGACATATGGCTCATGCAGCCATACTTATACTTCGGGAACGATTACAAAGCATACAAAAAATAGCAGTGGTGGGTGTAAGGTAGATTATTACGATGGCAAATGTTGCAATAAATGCGGACATATAATTTATGGAGATAATATACAATCAATATCTTATAGTGTATGTCCTCACTAAAGAAAAACATTTAAAATATCGGTACACTTCATGAGCTGATTTATTGAATGAAAAATTAAGATTTTCACCTGTGGGTTTATACATAAAGTCTAAGCTCACAGGTGAAGAAGGGAGCATGAGTATAAAAATGACAGGAGAAACGGTAAAAGAATTTATA
>JAIEDW010000221.1 GCA_029067805.1 Lachnospiraceae bacterium | reverse complement strand
ACTCTGCCGACCGCAATCGCCGTGTAGTCCTTGGTTGATGCCGCATTGTTTAACAGTCTGCCATATTTTACGGACATAACGCGTGAGAAGTTGATTCCCATCGCATAATCCTCTATGGAACGCATAATACCTGATTTCCCGAGGTTTGCGTAATCGGACATGGGTTTTGCCTGTGCCACGCCGCGTCGGATTTCTTCTTCTGTCTGCGAGTCGATCCACACGCGAAGCTCCGTCATTCCATCACGCACGCCGCCGAAGTTTCGGATATTCTCTTCAATGGTCTGTCCTTCCTTTCCGGAGTCGCCTGCCCAGTACACTGTGTCGATGTCCTCTCTGTGAAGGAGCCTGTTCACGGTGTTATATTGCTGTCTTACGTTCTCAATCACACCGTACTTATATGTTTCGGGCAAAAACGGCAAATCTCTAAGCGCCCATTTTTTATATTTGATATCATATTCTTCAGGATAAACCATCTCCACCAAATGTCCCACGCACCAAGTTATGACATACGTGTCATTTTCTATATACCCGTTATTTCTGCCCGACACGCCGAACACCTTCGCGAAATCCTGTGCCACGGAGGGTTTCTCCGTAATGATCAATTTCTTCCCCACATGGTCCTCCTACATTAATCATTAATGGAAAAGAGCAGCAACACACTGCTCTTTTTGCAATCGCTTTGTTTATTTCTTTGTGATATATCCCTGTGCCTTCAAAAGCTCCGCGCAAAGCACTGCGCCGCCTGCCGCGCCTCTGACCGTATTGTGGGAAAGTCCCACGAATTTCCAATCATATACGCTGTCCTCGCGGATACGTCCTACCGATACGCCCATGCCGTTTTCATAATCCACATCAAGGCTTACCTGTGGTCTGTTATCATCCTCAAGATATTGTATAAACTGCTTTGGTGCGCTCGGAAGGTCAAGTTCCTGCGGTACACCCTTGAAGTTTACAAGTTTCTCGATCAACTGCTCTTTAGTTGGATTCTTTTTAAATTTCACAAACACTGCCGCCGTATGGCCGTTCAATACGGGCACGCGGATACACTGGCATGTGATTACGGGAGAAGTCGCGGGCTCAATCACGCCGTCCTTAATTTCACCCCAAATGCGCAGCGGCTCTTTCTCGCTTTTTTCTTCCTCGCCTCCGATATAAGGAATGATATTTCCTTCCATCTCTGGCCAATCCTTAAAGGTTTTTCCGGCTCCGGAAATTGCCTGATAGGTCGTGGCAACAACCTCATACGGCTCAAATTCTTTCCATGCCGTAAGCACAGGCGCGTAACTCTGAATGGAACAGTTTGGCTTTACCGCTACAAAACCTCTTATCGTGCCAAGACGCTTTCTCTGGAAATCAATGACCTTCATATGCTCCGGATTGATTTCGGGAACCACCATCGGAACGTCGGGCGTCCAGCGATGCGCAGAGTTATTGCTGACAACGGGTGTTTCCGTCTTTGCGTAATCCTCCTCGATTTTCTTGATTTCCTCTTTTGTCATATCCACTGCCGAGAATACAAAGTCAACTTCGGCTGCGACTTTCTCTACCTCATTGACATTCATCACAACGATATTTTTTACTGCCTCGGGCATCGGTGTCGTCATCTTCCATCTGCCGCCGACTGCCTCTTCATATGTTTTTCCTGCAGAACGTGGACTTGCCGCAATGGTTGTCACCTCAAACCACGGATGATTTTCCAAAAGCGAGATAAATCTCTGTCCTACCATACCTGTACCGCCAAGAATACCAACTTTTAATTTTTCACTCATATTTTACCTCCCTGTGCACACATTCTTTATGCATCTCAATTCTTATCTGTATTTAAATATTCCCTGTTGATGCGAATTACTTCTTTCATCGCATCCGGTCCGGGAGCTCCGATTGTCATTCGCTTGTTAACGCATGTTTCAAGACTGATTGCCTCAAACACATCCTGTTCAAATACAGGACTGATTGCCTTTAATTCCTCAAGTGACAGTTCATCTATCGCCTTATCCTGCTCAATACAGTAAAGCACAAGTCTGCCGATAATGCCATGCGCATCTCTGAAAGGTACGCCGTGATTGACCAGATAATCCGCCGCATCTGTGGCATTCGTAAAGCCTTTCATTGCGCTCTCTTGCATTGTATTCTTATTGAATTTCAAAGTCTTCAGCATTCCCGTAAACAATGCCACACAGCCTTTTACCGTGTCTATTGCATCGAATGTAAGTTCTTTATCCTCCTGCATATCCTTATTATATGCAAGCGGAATTCCCTTCATGGTTGTTAAAATCGACATCAATGCGCCGTACACGCGCCCTGTCTTGCCGCGCACAAGCTCCGCAATATCCGGATTTTTCTTCTGCGGCATAATGCTGCTTCCGGTCGAGTACGCATCATCAATCTCCACAAAACGGTATTCGTTCGAGTTCCATATAATAATCTCTTCGCTGAAACGACTTAGATGCATCATAATCGTGGAAAGCGCCGACAACAGTTCAATGATATAATCTCTATCGGCAACCGAGTCCATACTGTTTAGCGTCGGACCGTCAAATTCAAGAAGCTGCGCCGTATAATCCCTGTCCAAAGGGTACGTCGTGCCCGCAAGCGCACCGCTGCCCAGCGGGCAGTAATTCATTCTGTTATAAATATCATCAAGGCGCTGTCTGTCACGTTTAAACATCTCAAAGTATGCGCCCATATGGTGCGCCAATGTAATTGGCTGCGCCTTTTGCAGATGCGTAAATCCGGGCATATAGGTCTGCGTATTTTCTTCCATGATTGTGATGATTGCTTCAAGCAGTTCCTTTAAAAGACTGTTGATTTCTGTAACTTCACATCTTGTATAAAGTTTCATGTCGAGCGCAACCTGATCGTTTCTGCTTCTGCCAGTATGCAGCTTTTTCCCCGCATCCCCGATTCGGTCAATCAGATTTGCCTCCACAAAACTGTGAATGTCCTCATATTCATCCGTTATCTCTAACTTGCCGCTCTCGACATCTTTTAAGATGCCCTCCAAGCCTGTCAAAATCTGATTTTTTTCGTACTCTGTCAAGATATTTTGCTTCGCAAGCATTTTGACATGAGCCATACTGCCCTCGATATCCTGTCTGTAAAACTTTTTGTCAAACGATATGGACGCGTTGAAATTGTATACAAGCTTGTCCGTTTCCTTGGTGAACCGTCCACCCCATAGCTGCGCCATCTGAAACCGCCTCCCAGTTTCTCTAAACTATTTTTATCGAAATATTACTAATAATAACATACCTTACAGATAGTTTCAAGGAGATATTTACTTGAGTTTCCGTACTTTTACTCATAGAGTGCATATCTACCACCATTGCTATAATTATCTTTTAATAAATGTCGAAATTAAAAGAAAATGTTTTTGTATTTAATTAAGTTACAACAATCTACAGTAAACAATGAAGAAAAAGTTGCTTGACTTGAAGATTTATAGAATATTCTTACCGATATGCAAGTCATTTGATTTGTTATGAACACAAGCGGAAAGGCACTGATAAAACAGTATAATCCTAATGAATACAACCTATACTTAAGCACACTGAACACACAACATCTTAAACTGAATGAATACTTTTCCCATGTGATTGATGATATTCACACCATTATCAAAGACATCAGAAATGCCCATAAAAGTGATATTGACTCTACTCCACCCAAACAATAACCTAATATTAGAAAGATATTCTTAAAAAGGCAGAAAACTTCACAAACACTTTCAAACAGAAACTTGATTATATCTTCAATCATTTATTGAAGATATAATCAACAGATAGAAAGAATATACTCAGTCTGAAATCTTAGAATTCGGCACAAAAAATCACCGAAAATGCACAAAGCGGAAACACTCAGAACCTAATCGATTGCAAAAGAAAAGGGATTGCATCTACCTGCAACTCCCTATTACTGTATCTTGTTATTCCTCTATCTTAAACGCTTCACCACATCATTCAGTCCGTAATCCAACACATCATAAACCCTTATGAAAATTGTGCTACCTCTTGTTCATATAGACAAACACATTCATGGTAAGTTCTGCCTCAATGCCATCTGAATTTTTGTTATTTCCCTTTTCAAGAACAAATATCCAAAGATAAATAATGAACTTTTCATATAGTAACTCTCCATTGTCCAACAGGTGCTTTTTCAGATTTCGTTTCCCCATTCTATCAGAAATATTGTCTTTTATCAATCAAATCTTGACTGTTGGCACTACTTCCAGTTGTTTTGCTAATCTTTTTTTGTTACATCTAATTGTATTATAAAGTAATTCATTTCTCATCCCACATATATACAAGCTTCTACCCAAAATGAAAATGAAAAGTCTAGTCATTATAATCCTTCAAGATTTACCATAAATGCTCTAAAATATCTTTTTATGTAATTTCTATATAGCATTATTCGTTCTTTAATTATCATATTGAAATTCTAATAAGTATATTTTATTGTCTAACAATCTATTGGGATTTTCTTAACCACGGATACTTACGTTCAATCTCACGTTTTTTATCATCACACTTAATTTTCAACTGTTTAATTTCAGATTCTAAACTAGACTGTTTACTACTTAACTTTGCAAGTTCAGAACGATATGAACTATCTATTCCATCTTTTATCAAATTAAAAACAAAACCAATTACTCCCCCATATATAAACATACCTAAAAAAAAGTTACCTATTGAACTTGCCTCAATAAGTCCATATAGAATAAGTCCCAAAAAAGCAACTATACAAAGAACAGTTACTTTTGTTTCTGTCTTACCATAGTTATCATCTACTTTATTTTTCTCTATATTTATCTTTTTTATATTATTTTTTATTTTTTTTATTTTTTGATTATATTCCTTTTCACACCGAAACAGTTCTGATGTTTTTTTCCTAGTTAACTCATCATAATGCTTATTCCAACGTTGTTCATATTCTTCAAATAAAACTCCAATTTTCACTAAGCTATCAGAATCCGCTGTTTTACTTACATTAACATATAAATCACAAATCTCATTGAAATCAGAACTATGATTCATATAACTTTCAAAATCTTCTGTTTTAGCCTTAATAAGCCCCCACCAACCACGATGGTCATATGGACACTCCTGTATTAACTTCTGAAATGTTTCTAACGCCGCCTGAAAATTTCCCAATTTTATAAAGGTTTCACCTGCACGAACCCTGTTATCAATTGATGTAGTATCATTTAAAATTATTGCATCTGTTTGCAAATTTTTAATTTGTGTAACATTTGTAGTATTATAATTGTTTATAGCCTTTTCAGTTACAAATGATGTACGACAATATGGACAAACAGCAGCATCTTTTAATGGGTTCACTTCCAAGGGAGCCCCACATTGTGTGCATATAGCTGGAACTAGTGGCATTTTCTATAATCACCCTTTACTATTTTAAAATTTCTATATACATTTATCAAATGACTTTATTTTATCTACCAATACACTTGTTTACATTTTACCATTTTATTTATTATTTAACAATACAAATGTGTGTTTAACTCTCGATAAACGCGTTTATTTCATAGCACAAATCCTTTTTTCCATTTTCATATCACTCTTTATCCACCTTTTCATATAATAATTTATAATGCACACATTGAGAGGCGGCGGTCAAAATGCAAGGCAACCATCACCACAAATCTTTCCTGCGTTTGGAGCATGTTTCTTTTTCTTATTACAGTGCGCTTGGAGAGGTTGCCGTTCTAAGCGATATCAATTTTAATGTGGAAAAGGGGTCGTTTGTGGCACTGGTCGGACCGAGCGGCTGCGGCAAATCCACAATTCTATCGCTTATTTCCGGTCTTTTAAAACCCGTAGGTGGGTTTATTACTTTTTATTCCGAAGACTTCTGCGCACCGAAAGTCGGATATATGCTCCAGCACGATCATCTGCTGGAGTGGCGCGATGTTTACCATAATATTATGCTCGGACTGGAAATACAGAAGACGAAAACTGACGAAAATCTTGCCTTTGTAGACGAACTGCTCGAAAAGTACAAACTTTCCGACACCAAAAACAAAAAGCCCTCCGCGTTATCCGGCGGCATGCGTCAGCGAATTGCACTGATTCGCACACTCGCGACCCGTCCTGATTTGCTGCTTTTAGACGAACCATTCAGCGCACTCGACTATCAGACGCGTCTTCGGGTGTCAAGCGACGTGCGCGACATCATCAAGTCGGAAGAAAAGACGGCGATTCTCGTGACACACGATATTTCCGAGGCGGTTTCCATGGCGGATGTCGTCATCGTGCTCACAAAGCCGCCCTGTGCCATAAAGGATATTATTCCGATCGAATTTGAGAAGAACGGCATTGACCGAAGTGAGATACGCACTTCCAAGCTGTTTCAGGAATATTTTGATATGATATGGAGGGAAATGCAAGATGAAAATACAGAGCTCTAAAAACGGACAAAAAAGCTACAGCGTCATTGCCGCTGCGGAAACGCTTGGGCAGCAGCAGTTTATCAAACACCAGAAACGGCACAAGCTCTATATCTTCTGGAGCCGCATTTTTCTGTTTGTTGCTTTTCTGGCGCTGTGGCAAGTTTCTTCCAACCTCGGCTGGATTGACAAATTTTATTTCAGCTCTCCGTCTGACATCGGTGCACTTTTTATACACAATATCAAGGATAAATCGCTGTTAAGCCATATCGGGATTACGCTGTTCGAGTCGGGTGTCAGCTTTTTGCTGATCATTCTCTGCTCGCTGGTTATCGCGACATTTTTCTGGTTTTATCCGTCGCTTGGGAAAATGTTTGAACCGTTTTTGATTGTCTTAAACAGTCTTCCGAAGTCGGCGCTCGCCCCGCTGATCATTGTGTGGCTCGGCACGGGACTGCGCACCATTATTTTGTGTGGTATGTCCGTCGGTATTTTTGGGTGTATCTTGAATTTATATCAGTCCTTTTCACAGACGGATCCCGAGCGTCTAAAACTGATTGAAACACTCGGTGGCACAAAAATGCAGGCATTTACAAAGGTCGTTTTTCCGGGCAATATTCCTACGTTTATCTCCCTCTCCAAGGTTAATATCGGACTTGCGCTTGTGGGCGTTATTATCGGCGAATTTCTTGCCGGGAGACGGGGACTCGGATACCTTATCATTTATGGCAGCCAAGTGTTTAAACTGGATATGGTTATCTTAAGCATCGTCATTTTGTGCGCGATTGCAATGGTAATATATGGCATCCTGAATTTTATTGAAAATCACTATAAACCGTAATTGCCCACCAAAAAAGTACAGCCTTTTGCAGACTGTACTTTTTTCGCGCTACTGCGCTATCGCTTCCTTATATTCTTCCAACTCATAAATAAATTGCGGTACCATGTCTTTTTGGAACTGATATTTCTTTATGATTGCCTTGTCTTTCGTGTCTATATAAATATTGACCTCAAAATGTTCGTCGGGAAAATCGGTATACTCACTCACTTGCCAATTCAGCGAAGTATTTAAAATACTGTCAAGAATCTGCTGTTTCTGCTCAACATCGAATATATCGGCAATTTCGATATATTTCTGTGTGGTATAGCTGTTGTGTGTATCCACATATACCTCCCTTCTGTCTATATAAGTTATCAGAATATGGTCAATCTCATCACTTGAAAACGTTTCATAAATATCGAAACCGTTTTCCGCGAGCAATGCAATCGTTTTTGTAAACTGCGGATAGATCAGACATCCGTTATACTGCGCGTTGTATATGCCAAATGCCTCATAATTGCTAAAACTCGGGCTCTTCGAAACATACTCATATTCTTGAACCGTTTCCGGAACAATACAGCCTACCGGATAGGTATTCAGCACAGTATCAAAGTCAAGCTGCAAATACTCCTCTCTGTATGTTTCAATCAGTTCCGACTGGAATTTCGGCGTCACATCCAACGTTTCACTGCACATATTGCCAACACAGTACAGATATTTGTACTCCTCTTCCCAACCGCTGTTGAGCATCGGATTTGTACCTGTTTTGTAACCTTCATCGTTATAGACATCTGACAAAAGTTTCATAATTTCTTCATCTGCTATATTGATATAATAACGTCTGTAAACGGATTTTCCATTTTTAAGATTGTACCCAAATGTTATGGGATGATACTCCCACTCAGGGTTGCCTTCCCGCATTTCTTTTATTCTGTATCCGTCTGCTACAGCTTTTCTTGCAAGCTCCATTACATTCGCATTCCCCTGTATCGTCACATTCTCCATGCGGTATGCGGTCGTATCTGTATAGGTAATGGAATGTAGATTCATGCTTTCTAACGGCGAAACTGCCATCAAATTGTCAATCGAAACCGCGCAGCTTGTAAGCTCCGTATCCGCGGGCACATAGGTGTCGTATCCGAGCGCATCATATCGAAAAATAACGAATATTATCGCGACGCACGCCGCATTGAATAACAACTGTTTCCAATGGCAAAACGCGCTTTTTATATCGAATCGGAAGATAATCTCAATGAGCAGCGCGATGACAAGATACCCGAATACCACGCCAAATAAATACCAAGCGTTATCGTTTTTGTTGCTTGACGCGACCTGCGCAAAAAAATCCGCCGAATAGAACGCGCCCGGAATAACGAGCAGCGTCTTGATAACCGGTTCCGCTGGGCGGTAGGCGATTGCTTTTCCCGCCGCCTCCGATGGTCTTTTCCAATGCAGCATATAAGCTATAAATGTATACACGATAGCTGCAAGAACGATTACCCATATATAATCCGCATTATATTTAAAATAACCGCTCCGGGCATCCACACTCTCATTCGGTACAAAAAGACGAATAAACAGTGACAATGGCGAAAAGCCGCATACGCCCCCAAAAATACCTTCCTCTCTAACTATAACAAATGTATGAAAAAAACGTTCAAGCATTGCATAATACAAGAGATTAACAAGTGCGCTATAGATAAACAACAC
>JAIEDW010000220.1 GCA_029067805.1 Lachnospiraceae bacterium | reverse complement strand
GCGTGAGCACTGCAATCAGTATCGCAATTGCAAGCAACACAACCGCCAGCACGACAATGATCAGCGTTTTCTGCTTCGGCTGGAATTTATTCCACCACTCTTTTATCCGCTCTAAGATCTTTTTGCCAAAATCCAATATCTTGTCAACCATTTTAGCGTCTTCCTCTCTAAATCCCCTGTAATCTGAACGAACAGCCCTTTCTGCCTTGAAAGCGCTGTTTTTTCTTATCTTAATTCATTTTAAATCTGCATCTGCATAATTTCTTTATATGCTTCCAGCAGCTTATCGCGAAGCGCAACCGTGTAATTTAAAGCCGCATCTGCTTTTCCCACTGCTATTGTAAGATCGTGTGAGTTCTCCGAAATGCCCATCGCCCATTTTAAGATCTCATTCTCCTGATTGGAAAGCGCGATGTTGGTATCATTGATATTATGTACTGCCGCATCCAAAAATGTACTGAAGATATTCTCCTCGTCTTTTTCCTGCGTCTTATTTCCGTATAATGCCTCTTTTACAGCATTCGACCCCACGTTGTACAAGCTTTCTATATCATTTGCTGTCCTGATAACCATTTTGATAACCCTTTCTCCCTAATTTTAGTTCATCTCAAGTCCTTTGAGCGCCATCGCTTTTGTCGCCTCAAACGCTGCCTGATTTGCCTCGTATCCGCGGCTTGCATCAATCATGTTTGTCATTTCCGTAATGATGTTTACATTCGGATAATGCACATAACCGTTCTCGTCCGCGTCGGGATGCTCGGGATCATATGCCATAACTTCTTCTGTCCATGTATCCTCATACAGACCGCCAATCTTAACACCCTTTCCCTGTACGGAAAGTTCTGCCGTATTGATATAGCCAAGCGGTCTTCCGCTCAGATTGCTGAATGCCGTGTCAAGCATATGTGAAAAGCTTCTTGTCTTTACATCTGTCTTTTCCTGAAAGGTTACAACCTTTCTCACATACGGCGTACCGTCCTCGGTTCTTGTCGTATTGGCATTTGCCAGATTCTGCGAAATAATATCCATGCGGTATCTCTCTGCCGACATACCCGATGCACTGATATCAAACGTATCAAAAATTCCCATACTATCTCCTCCATCTTTTTTTCCGTTAAGGCTTGTCTATCTCTTTGTATTATTTCATAACAGACTGCAACTGCGCGAAGCTCTTATTCAAAGTCTCCATCAGTCCGTTATATTTAATCTGATTGGCTGCCGCAATACCGTTTTCCGTGTTGATATCTACGTTATTGCCGTCATATCTGTAAGAAAGCTTTGCGTAATCGGTATATACTTCCGGTTTCAACGCCTCAAGGTCAAGATCCTTCACTCTGAAATCAACGCTGTCACCGTTTGCTCTGATGAATGCGTTTTTCAGCTCCGTTTCAAACCGGATATCCTTTCTCTTGTAATTCGGCGTATTTGCATTCGCGATATTGCTTGAAATGATTGCCTCCCTCTTTGTCGTCGCATCAAGCGTGGCGCCCATCACATTAATATAATCAAACACATTGGAATTGCTTAACATCTTTTGGCCTCCTCATTTTTCTTTGTTTTCTGTTTATTTTTTCTACTTTAAACCGCAAAATTCGAACTTCATTATTCCATTATAAAATATTTTCGATTATTTTCAAGTATTTTGCGACTGTTTCCATAATATTGTATATTTTCAGTTACTGTTCACTCCGTTCCAGTAACAGGTAAAAATCCATGCAAAATCACCTTCGGTGATGGATTTTTACTTGGCTACGGTACATTTTCTCACGGAATTAGCAGTAAATGCTAATTCCTGTCTGAATAGTAACTACTTTCATTTTTATTATGTAAACTTGTAATTTATGCCATGAAACGAAGTTATTTGTTTAACTGACGTTTTAAAGACTCGACTTCCTCAAATACGACATCATTTAAAACTTTTATGTAAGTGCCTTTCATACCCGATGAACGTGACTCAATAACGCCCGCGCTCTCGAACTTGCGAAGCGCATTTACGATCACGCTTCTCGTGATGCCTACCCGATCCGCAATCTTGCTCGCAACCAGAATGCCCTCTGTACCGTTTAATTCGTCGAAGATATGCGTGATTGCCTCCATCTCCGAAAAAGAGAGGGTGGAGATTGCCGACTTTACGACTGCCACTTTCCTGTTTTCCTCCGCGCTTTCCTCGCTCACCGCGCGAAGCATTTCCAGTCCGACCACTGTCACGCCGTACTCGCACAAGATAATATCATCGATATCGTACTGCTCATCACATTTATAGATAAAGAGTGTGCCGAGCCGCTCTCCCGCAATCTCAATCGGTGTAATGACCGCTTGGTACTTTCTGATATCCGGACTTTCAAACCCCAGTGTCATAAGGTTCACATTTTCTTTTGTGGAAAGCACACCCAGAAGCCGCTCATTTAACATCGGATCGATAAATCCGCCCACAGTGCCCTCGACAAGCTCTTGCAGCTCATCAACGCCTTCACACTTTCCTACTCCAAGCACTTTTCCTTTTTTGCTGATTACCAAAACATTCGAATTGACGATTTCGCGTATCACTTTGCAGATATCGCTGAACACGACCTTGCTGGAGTCTGTATTGTGTAAAAGCTTTCCGATCTTCCTTGTCTTGTCTAATAGTTGAACACTACCCATGATAACGAACCTCCAAGTTATTTTTAAGCCATTTGTCGAAAATCCAATTTATCCAAGTAGAATTTTACCACACTCATTTTGATTTTTCAATAGTTGCAGATAATTTCACAATGTTTTTCATGCCACGATGGGCGATTTTACTCTATTTATTTTCCGCTTTTTTCAAGAAACCACACTGTTCATCCGCACAGACAAGCTGATTGCCTTTTACCAGCATCACGCCGCCGCAACGCTCGCATTTCTGCGTTGAAGGACGCTGCCATACCATGAAATCGCACTCCGGAATCGCTTCACATCCATAATATTTTCTTCCTTTTTTTGTCTTCCTGATAACGACTTCTTTTCCGCATTTCGGACATTTTACGCCAATTTTTTCAAAATAAGGCTTTGTGAATCTGCATTCGGGAAAACCGGGACAAGCAAGAAACTTTCCGTGCGGTCCGTATTTGATAACCATATTTCTCCCGCAGACCTCGCATAACTCTTCGGACACTTCATCGGAAATCTCAACCTCGTCAAGCTCCTTCTCCGCCTTTATAACCGCTTCCTCCAAATCGGGATAGAAATTCGCCACCACGGTCTTCCAGTCAATGACACCATCCTCCACTTTATCGAGAAGCGCTTCCAAATTAGCGGTAAAATTCACATCCACAATCGAAGAAAACGCGTCTTTCATCATGCTGTTTACGACTTCGCCGAGTTCCGACACATATAAATTTTTATCCTCTTTTATGACATAACGTCTTGCAATGATCGTTGTGATCGTCGGCGCATAGGTACTCGGTCTTCCGATTCCAAGCTCCTCAAGCGCGCGCACAAGCGACGCCTCCGTGTAATGCGCAGGCGGCTGTGTAAAATGCTGTTTCGGTTCAAGATTTTCGAGGGAAAGTTCCGTATCTTTTGTTATTTCTTTAACAAGTGTGTTTGCTTCCGCCTTGTCCTCGTCTTCCTCTTTGTATACACTCATAAAACCGTCAAAAACAAGCTTGGAAGCCGCCACGGTGAAACGATGTCCGTTTGCGTCAATCTTGATTGAAGTCGTTTCATACTGCGCGTTTGTCATACGGCTTGCCACAAATCGCTTCCAGATCAACTGATAAAGTCTGAACTGGTCACGGCTGAGCGATTCTTTAATCTCTGCCGGCGTATTTGCAATATCGGTCGGTCTGATTGCTTCATGCGCGTCCTGTATCTTTTGTCCGCCTTTTTTCTCCTTGGCAACTGCCGCCGCATAATTTTCTCCGTAATTTTTACCGATATATTCTCTCGATGATGCGACTGCCTCATCGGATACACGGGTCGAATCGGTTCTTAGATAGGTGATGACGCCGACGGTTCCCTGTCCTTTTAATTCCACGCCTTCATAAAGCTGCTGCGCGATCCGCATAGTCTTTTGTGTTGAAAAATTCAAGACCTTGCTCGCTTCCTGTTGGAGTGTGGAGGTTGTAAACGGAAGCGGCGCCTTCTTTGTCCGCTCACCTTTTTTGATATCGGCAATCTTAAACGATGCTTTATCAAGTTCCGCCAAAACCCGATCCATCTCCTCTTTTGAGGTGATTTCCGTTTTTTTATCGCCTTTTCCGTAATATTTTGCAATCAACGGCTTTTTCTCGCCCTTTATGTTCAGCGCCGCGTCAAGCGTCCAATACTCCTCCGGAATAAAAGCATTGATCTCGTCTTCTCTGTCGCATATGATGCGCAATGCCACAGACTGCACGCGTCCCGCGCTCAATCCTCGTTTGATCTTTGCCCATAACAGCGGTGAAATGCGGTATCCCACCATTCTGTCAAGCATTCGTCTTGCCTGCTGCGCATCTACAAGATTCATATCTATTTCTCTTGGATTTTTGAGTGATTCTTTGACCGCGTTCTTGGTAATCTCATTGAATGTAATGCGGTAAACCTTTTTATCTTCAAGCTTCAACGCAATATAAAGATGCCACGAAATCGCCTCTCCCTCACGGTCAGGGTCTGTCGCAAGATATATTTTATCCGCTTTTTTTACTTCTTTTCTGAGTTTCGCTAAAATATCGCCTTTTCCTCTTATCGTAATGTATTTCGGCTCATAGTTGTTTGCAGCGTCAAAGCCCAACTGACTTTTGGGCATATCTCTGACATGTCCGTTGCTTGCAAGCACTTCATAGTTTGCGCCTAAAAATTTTTTGATTGTTTTTACCTTAGCCGGTGATTCCACGATCACTAAATACTTTGCCATACCAATCCCCCATGCGCCGCCAAATTTACGCGAATTTTTCATTGAAAGACAACTGCACGATATGTGCGTTCTTACGATTTAACATCATAACCTAATTTCAAATAGATAGCAAGCATAATTTTATTTTTTTTGGAAATTCCGCCGATACTGCCCTCCGGCACGCACGATGACTCCGTTTAATTCCAGTTCAACAAGCGTGTTGCAAATCTCCGCCACTGTTTCCTGAAATCCCTTTTCGCGCAACAGCATTATAATTGTATCCTGTGTTACGGGAAGTATGTCAACAATTTCACAAACTGCCTTGGATAATTTTGACAATTCGCTTGTATTTATATAGGAAGAAACACCTTCCGTTTTATCCTCACACGCCTCGGGCAAAAGCCGTGACCAGCCCATATCATTTATGATATCCTCAGCGCAGAGCGCAGCCGACGCACCCTGTCTTAAGAGCATATTGCAGCCGACGCTCAGATTCTCCGTACATCTCCCCGGAACCACATAAACCTCGCGCCCCTGTTCCAACGCCATATCGACTGTGATCAGCGTGCCGCTTTTCTCCCGCGCCTCCACCACGAGCACAACGTCAGAGAGTGCGCTGATAATACGGTTTCGTGGCGGAAACAGCATTGGTCTTGGCTCCGTGCCGATTGGATATTCCGATAGGATACCGCCGTCTTTCAACAGTCGTTCATACAGGGGCTGGTTGGATTTTGGATAAACCACATCCGCGCCGCAGCCAAGAACTGCATAGGAGCGCGCGCCGATATCGAGCGCCGCCCGCTGACTGATACCATCAATCCCAAGCGCCATTCCGCTGATAATGTTGACTCCCCGCCTGCCAAGCCCCTCGGCAAACCGTTTTGCCATACAGTGTCCGTACTCACTGCACTTCCTTGCGCCGATAATGGCAACCGAAGGCGTTTGATCCTCGGGCAGCGCGCCTCTGTAGAACAGACCAAACGGCGGATCGGGTATTTTACGAAACCGTGCGGGAAAATCGTCTGCATTGCAAAACGTATATTTAATATTCATTTTTTGTAAATTTTCATAAAGTTTTTCGGGATCTTGCGCCTTTGCCTCCTGAAACAACGCGCTTCCCTTTGCGCCGATCCAAAAGGTTGTATCGTTTTCCTTCATATTATAAATATCATATGCCGTTCCCGCCGCTTCAAGAAGCCTGTACTTATTTGCGCTCGTAAGAAAGCGTATCGAATCGAGCCAACAGGCATATATTTTCTCTCTGTCGCTATTTTCCATCAAAATCCTCCGTAATTTCCCCAGTATCCGCCATCATTGATCCGAAAACATGCTGCCTCGCTTAAATGGGCGCATGTGATACGCTCCGTCCCGTCCAAATCGGCAATGGTACGCGCTACCTTGATCATTTTATGATACGCTCTTGCGGAAAGATTCATGCGCGTAAATATCTGTTCCATCAGTTCCTGTTCTTTTTTCCCGAGCGGACAGAACCGTTTGATATCCCCTACCGCAAGTTCGGCGTTAAAGTGGTACTTTGTCCCCGCATACCGCTCAAGCTGCCGCTTTCTTGCTTTCAACACACGCGCTCTGATCGTTGCGCTATTCTCGTTCTTCATACTTGCGGACAGCTGTTTTATATCGACCTTGGGCGCTTCGATCGTAACGTCTATCCTGTCCAAAATCGGTCCCGATATCTTTGACAGATACCGTTTAATTTCACTCTCCGAACAAGTGCATTTATTCCTGTCGGGAAAATATCCGCAAGGACAAGGATTCATTGCCGCCACCAGCATAAAATCCGCGGGGTAAATAAAATTTCCCTGTGCCCGCGCGATATGAATTTGTTTGTCTTCAAGGGGTTGTCTTAAGATTTCGAGCGTACTTCTTCGAAATTCCGGAAGTTCGTCCATAAAGAGCACACCGCGATGTGCCAGAGATATGATTCCGGGCTTTGGGATACGTCCTCCGCCCGCAAGCGCCTGTTCCGATATGGTATGGTGCGGATCCATAAATGGTCTTTTTGTGATGAGTGGCTTGTCCTTTCCGAGCATTCCCGCCACACTGTAGATTGTAGACACCTCCAATCCCTCTGCCGTAGAGAGGTCGGGCAAAATCGTAGGAATTCGTTTTGCGATCATCGTTTTTCCCGAACCGGGCGGACCAATCATCAAAAAGTGGTGAAATCCCGCCGCCGCAACTTCTACAGCGCGTTTTACCGCCTCCTGTCCGTTGATATCTGCAAAATCTAATTGCTGCTCATCCCAATCTTCCAAATCCGTTTTCCCACATTTCGCCGGCGGTATGAAAAGCTGTTTTTCTGCCTCGTCCGCCTTTAAGTATTCGACTGCCTCCGTCAGCGTGGAAACGCCTATGATTTCGATATCGGCGCTGTCCCCCATGGACTTATCACAGACGATCGCGCCCTCGCTCACATTTTCTTTTGGCACGATACACCGCCTAAGCTTGCTGTTTTGCGCGCAGCTCACGATCGGCAGCACGCCTTTTACCGGCTTGACCTCCCCGTTTAGCCCAAGTTCCCCCACAATCAGCGTATCACTTACAAATTCTTCCGAAATTACGCCGAGGCTTACAAGAATCCCGATTGCAATCGGCAAATCATAGGACGCCCCTTCCTTTCGCAAGTCCGCCGGTGAGATGCTCACAGTCAAGTGAATTGGCGGAATGTCCACTCTTGAATTTTTGAGCGCTACTTTTACCCGCTCTTTTGCCTCGCGCACCTCGTTTCCAAGCTGTCCCACCATGTCGAAACCTGGCATTCCTTTTGCCGCGTCCACCTCCACATGACAGATCGTGCTTTCGATGCCTGTCACGGCTCCTGTTATGATACTGCTGTACATGAAAATGTTATCCTCCGTTTGCTGTATTTTTATGTAAACCATTGGACCGGTCACAGCATGGAGAATAACATACCCTTTTTCTTTTTGCAATTATTTTAGAAAAAAATGTCATTGAAATGTAAAAATTAATACAGTTTTGCGTCTTCAAGCCCTGTTTTGAGTTTCCCAAGCGCCTTTTTTTCAATTCGCGATACATAGCTTCTCGAGATGCCAAGCAGTTTACCGATATCTCTCTGTGTCAACTCTTCTCCGCCAAGCGCGCCGTCGAGCACGCCGTAACGCAGTTTGATAATATAGCGTTCTCTTTCATCAAGGCGTTCCTCTATCAGCTTGTAGAGGCATTTTAATTTTGCTGCCCGGTCCATATCTTCTATGATGTCCGTCTGCTCCTGTTCACAGACATCTATGAGGTTTATCTCGTTGCCCTCTTTGTCGGTTCCGATCGGCTCGTAAAGTGATATTTCCCGTGTAACTTTTTTTCTTGCCCGAAACATCATTAATAGTTCATTGTCGATACATTTTGCAGCATAGGTCGCAAGGCGGCTGCCTTTTTCAGGCTTAAAGGTATTAACTGCCTTGATCAGCCCGATCGTGCCTATGGAAATCAAATCCTCGATATCCTCGCCGCAGCCCATATACTTCTTTGCCACATGTGCCACGAGGCGAAGGTTTCGCTCTATCAAGATCTGTCTGGCATCATGGGAGGCTGCTTTGTCATCACCGTACATTGCGCTTAGATATCGGGTTTCCTCCTCTGCGGATAACGGTTGCTCAAAGGTCTTCAAAAGGAGCGCCTCCGTGACTATATTTATCTTATTCTATGTCACGGGGCGCCCCTAAGTGCCTTTCCAAATTAAATTTTCGTGAAGGACAGTCTTTATCCTTTAAGGATCTGCCAGAAAATCCGCAAATATCATATTGCTGATATCAATTCCTTTTTCGGTCAAAAACCAAAAACCGTCTTTTTTCGCAAGACAGCCCGCGTCACTCCACTTGTTCAAAACCGTTCCGTAAATGCTCTCAAGACTGACATCAAAGGTTCTCTCAAACTCGGAAATCGAGATGCCCTCCATTCTGCGAAGTCCCAGAAAACAAAACTCCTCCATTAATTCCGCGTGGGATAACACGGTTTCGTCACGTTTTAACTTTGCGGGCGTTTTGCAGTATTGCAGATATTCCGCAAGGTCGTCCGTATTTTGATATCTTCGGTTTTCCACAGTCGACGATGCGCCAAGTCCCAAACC
>JAIEDW010000022.1 GCA_029067805.1 Lachnospiraceae bacterium | reverse complement strand
GAATTTATCCTGCATGCGGCATCCGGCTGTCATGTGGAGCTTACCACGCTGATTGTTCCGGACAAAAACGATACGATATCGGAAATGGAAGAAGAGGCAAAATGGATTGCGTCCGTTGAAGCAGCCGTCGGGAAAAAGATTCCGCTGCATATCACCCGTTTTTTCCCAAGGTACCATATGATGGACAGGGAGGCAACGGAAGTGGAAAAAGTGTACAGACTTGCAGAAACTGCTAAAAAATATTTAGAGTATGTGTTTGTGGGAAACTGTTGAATCCTTGGAGGAAAATAATGAAAAAAGCGCAAAGAATAATAATCTTGTCATTTTGCACTTCACTGATCTTATCAGCCTGTTCTATAAACACAACTTCCGAAAAAGCAGCTCTTGACACTCTCGCAGTGGAATCTGAAATGACAATAATTCCGTCAGATGAACAAGTCTCTGACTTTGTTGCAAAAAATAAAGATTATGTGGCAATGTATGAAACAGACGAGTGTTATAATATAACACCTGTTTTTGTTGCCGAGAATTCCGAATATGAAGTTTTTAAATACAGTGAATCCGACCAGTCATTTATCATGTACGATGGTGAAATTTACAGTATTGGCAGTTATTTTGGGGGCTACGGCATAACGAGTATGGCTCTTGCAGACTTGGATAAAAACGGCGAATATGAATTATATTACACCTTTTCATGGGGATCAGGAATTCATCGTTCACAAGTGGGATATTTTGAACCTATAAGAAAGGAGATACATATATTTAAATACGCTCTAGTTGATTATGAAATGATACTGACTGTAAATGAATCCGGCGATTTATGTGTAAACAGTGCTACTTTTGTTGATAATGACTTTGATGACTCTGTTAATTTTACAATCAAAGCACAAGATTTTAAGGGTACTATTAATTTTGAGAATGATAGAATAGAACTGAATATAATTGCAAGCCTGTATACAAACGATTGAGAGAAAAGGGTATTGGATGGACAGTTGTAAATTAGAGTTGTTCTGTTTATTTGTGGAGGTTACTTTTGTGAATTTGGTGTTTCAGTATTCCGATTCGGAAATCGAAAGTCTTTTTGAGAATATAACGGCTGGAACGTCATCGGCTGATAACACAAGAGGAGGTTTTATTACTGCACCAATAACATATTTGAAGAATGTAGTTAATTCTTCCTATACTTATACAATTGATAGTGGCAATTCATCAGTTCTTTCAGGTGTTGATAGTAAAATATGTAATGATTTTGGGGGACATAATAATTGCACATTGACTGCCCTCTATAATGCAATGGTTTATTATAGGGACAAAAAAGGGTATTCAAATATATCAAGCAGTCAATCAGATTTATATGATGTAATAAAAACGCAGGCTACTGTTTTAAAATATAATTATGACACATCGTCCGGTTTAGGGGTTACAAAAAATAAGAATCTTGTTATCAATGTATTGAAACAATATGGATATCCTTCCGTTAAAGGAAGGAATAATTATGTATGGACTGGTACAAGTATAAAAAGTGTAATCAGGAATTATGGACCATTTCTATTTTCATTAGCAAGTGGAGTTTATTTTAATCATACTGTAATGGTATATGGATATAGGACTTACAAAAACTCGTCAAACTCTAAAAAATATTTATTTTGGGTTATTAAAGATGGCTGGAGTTCCAAAACGAGATATCTTGCCATGACAGGAACACCAGAAAGATATTTGGGATGTATGACAACTATTAAAGCAAAATAAAATATAAAAGGATTGGTATAAAGGTTATCTGTGAATAAAAGATAATACCCTGTTACAGAACAGAATATGGCTCTGCAACAAGGTATTTTTTATTAGTCTGTAATGGATCCCATAAATATTTTATTGAATTTTTCAAGCTGATCATAGATGATTCCGTGACCGCTGTCAGGTAAGGTGATGAGCTTTGAACCGGGGATGCCTTTGTGCTGTAATTCGGCGAGCTCACTGGAAACAATGACATCTTTATCGCCGTGGATAATATACGTGGGAACATGGACACATCTCGAGTCTTTCCGGCTGTCCTCATCACGCAAGGCAATCGCGCTTTTAATTGTTCCAATTCCCGAAGCGGACAAAGCGATGTCCTTGAACCAGTCAACAACTGCGCTCGAATGTTGTTGTGCAAAAAGCTGCTTGCTGAAATTTAGGCATAGCTGTGGTCTGTCGGTTTCAGCAAGACTTATCAGGTCATTGACTTCCTGCGGCGTTTTTCCGTATGGAAAGCCGGGATGCTGCGCAAAACATGGGGCGGCGGCAGA
>JAIEDW010000219.1 GCA_029067805.1 Lachnospiraceae bacterium | reverse complement strand
AGTTATGTTGAAAAAATACAGCAGTGTGCCTATGTTCATTCTTTGAGTTATAGGGTAAAAGACGATACCCATCTGATCGAAAAGATCATTAGAAAGAATCCCAAGTATTTAAAGCAGGGAAAAGCGATATCGCTCGAAAATTACGCCGAATGTATCACGGATTTGATGGGAATCCGGATACTTCTCCTGTTTAAAGAAGACTGGCTGGGGATTCACGATTATATGATGGAAAATTATGCCGGCGATCTGGCGGAGGAGCCGTTTGCATATATCCGCAAAGGCGATAACACAAACCTGTATGAAGGAAAAGTCAGGATTGTTGAGGAGAAGCCTTATCGATCGGTCCACTATCTGATTAAGGACAGAAAAACCGGTCTGTGTATAGAAGTGCAGGTTCGGACATTGTTTGAAGAAGCATGGAGTGAAATTGACCATAGACTACGATATCCTTACAATTTGTCCAATGAAATGATCGGTTCCTATCTGGAAATCATGAATCGCGCGGCAGGTATGGCGGATGAGATGGGAACCTTCTTACATGCATACTTAAAAGAATTTGAGCGTGCAAAGGAAGAAGGCGTATTGGACGAAAATGAAGTGTATCACTATATTTTGGAACAAATACAAAAGTGCGACGACAGCGAAGCAAAAGCGAATATCATCGACAAGATCAAAAAGGCACAGAAGTATAAAGAATTGGTAAGCGCATCGGAAGTATTGAAAAGTATCTTGAAAAACGTATAGAAAAGAGGCAGATTCAATGGAGGATGAATTTTATAAAACACTGAAAGAAGAATTAAGCAATATGTTTTCGGACGAATACATATATAACGCCAGTTTATTGATTCACCAGATGGCAGAAGATTTTTATAACCGGCAAAAGCTGAGTGGAAAAGTATATTTCGATGATTCCATATTTGAATATTGTCTAATTGATATTCTGGTGGACATCGCAAGATTAAAGTGTTTTCATGATATAGAGCTTGTAAATTATGTAAAGTTAATGGCATACACAGCTTCATGGTGCTTAAAAAGAAAACCGTTTCAGATGATAGAGGGAGCAGGCGCGCAATATATTTATGTAAACGAACAGTTTGCTTTATCGCTGCTTCTGCAGGCATCCGGATGCTTTGATCCCGATGTAAAGTATGCGAAAGAAGACATTGAAAAAGTAGAAAAATCAGTGGAACAGATATTTTATCATTTAAAATACAGAAATACGAATCCACAAACCCTGGAGTTGCTATTGGTAGGAGTAGAGAAAGGGAAATTATTGTATAAAGTGGGATGATTTGGAAAAACGGCAATTAAAAATATTAAGCAACACAAACGGCAACAGCGCACCGGATTTTCGGTGCGCTTTACTTTGCTCGAGCACGCTCCAAAATTTGTGAAAAAGTACCAAAAAAACCCATTGTTCAAAAACAAAAACAATGAAATAAACCTAGAAAATAATAGTTGAAATAGACCGATATATTTGCTATATTGAAGCATAGAAAGTATTTAAAAGTCTGTCCGAAATCTGACATGCATACGCGGAAAGAAAAGCGAGGTAATTATACAAAAACATAAATGTAAGCGTTTTCATTTCCCTGACAATCCCACGTCTGATAATACGGTTGTCAGTTTGAAATACCTTACGTTTTTATATATAAATTAACATCTTATTAATATAACAAGGAGGAAAAAATGAGTAAATTTAGAACGAAATTTGGAAAGCGGCTTTTGGCATATGTTCTCACAGGTGCCATGATCGTGTCAAATATGACAAGTTTAACCGCCTTCGCAAGCACTCCTACCAACGAGGAGGAGTATCAAATCGAAACATCTTCTGCGATTGAAGAAACTTCTAAGGATGCTGAGGAAACTCCCGATGAAGATGAAAAAATAGTAGAAGAAGATGCGGAAGTAGACGACGTGGAAGACGACGATGCGGAAGTTGATGATGTGCAAGTAGACAATGAAGCTTCATCTGACACGTCATCATCAGAGGGAGCGACTACCCAGCCGAGCACAGATGAATCGGGTAGCCAGCCGGGTTCAGATGAACCGGGCAGTCAGCCGGGTTCAGATCCGATTCAGGATGAGGAGGAAACTCCCGACAGTAATGGTTTCTACGATGGATTGAAAGCAAAAAGTGCGGAAGCCGGAAAAGCATATTTCTTTGATTTTACGGAAAATTTGGGCTCTGAATTTTTTGCAGCAGATTCGTCTAAAGGACTATTTTCTTATGAGAAAGGCCAGTATAGCGCAGGATATCATAGCTTAGGCGAAGGTACAGACTTTAAGATTGGTAATAAATTAACGTTTAAAGTAATTGGTAATAGCTATATTGTTATAGGTGGAAACAATAACAGTAGCGCAGATCTTAAAGCAAGCTGCTCTGATACAACAAATGGAAAGTTTGATAAGGAGAGTCAGTCATCACAGACATCTGCAAAAGCATCAGCTACAGACTGCAAGAAAATGGGAAGTAATACGGTTATTTTTAAATATACCGGAACAGCAGGAGATGTTACGCTTACATTAGAAACTAATAATGATGCGTATATCAAATATGTAAGCATTATTCCCATTGGAACAACGGAAACAGAATGGAGTTTTAGTGATAAGAACTTTACAGATAACGTCACTGCAGGGACGCAATATACCTACTATTGGTATAAAGGTTTGACGTTTGAGAATGCTGAGCCTAATCAAAGTCAATACCTTCATGGATCAAGCAGTGTCATAACAGTACCCATTGCGGATACTACAAAAGCCGGCAAAGTAACTGCAAAAGTTCATTATAAATATTCTTTTAGGTTTGATAATGGAGATATTATCACAGGAACTGAAAGTAATAAACCATATGAGTACTCATATGCAGCAGGTACGGAAAAGGTTGTCATTACTTATACCGGTGAGACTTATCTTGTTTCAATTAAAGTAGAAAGCGATAAGGACGACGAAGGCGGCAGCGAGCCGGAGACAGGCGGAGAAGGCAGCGAGCCGGAAACAGGCGGAGAAGGTAGCGAACCGAGTACAGACGAAGGCGGAGAAACAAAGCCGGTTCAGTCGGATGAAGGCGGAGAAACAAAGCCGGTTCAGTCAGATGAAGGCGGAGAAACAAAGCCGGTTCAATCAGAAGATAGCAGCGACCCGAGCACAGAGGAAGGCAGTGAACCGGAAACGGATTCAGTACCTGTACTTGACATGCCCACAGGAGAGGCGTCCGATGCAGAGGAATCAAAGATAGTGATTCCAAGTACAGGCGAAATTCGCATTAATGATGAAAATCAAATAACAATAGAGGCGGCAAACTTTATTGCGTCAAAGAAACCGCAGTGTAAGATTACAGTAACGTATAAATACATAATAAAAGATAGCAATAACACGGAAAGAACGGTATATCAAGAACTGACAAACGGTGTTCACTATAAGACATACTTCAAAGAGGGCAGTAACGGAGCATCGTCAGACGGAAAAACCGGTTCGACCCAGTATGTCATCGTGAAAGGCCTTGGAAAAACAGATTTAGGAACCTTTGTTGGAGAAAAAGAGGTTTCGTATAAGCTGTTTACAAAGGAAGAGGCTAAGGACAAAAACATCACAAAACTTATTAAGGGATTTAAGAAAGATGCAACGAAAAATCTGACCTATAACAGAGACTATCAAACACCAGAGTTGGATATACCGACTTCTCTGACAGAAGGGACAGACTATAAAGTTGTATACAGGGATAATGTAAATGCAGGAAAGGCAAGTGCGACAGTTATCGGACTTGGAAACTACTGCGGAACAAAGACATATAACTTTACGATTAAGCCTGCAAATATTGCAAAGCCGACATTGGCAGGTGTAACATTAGACGGATTTACACCGGAAAAAGATGCAAAAGGCAAAGGTTATCATATAAAGGAGAAGATTGCGTATAAGGGAAGCGCTGTTACGCTCTATGGACTTAATGTAACGCTTGACGAAAAGACGCTGAACCCGGGAATTGATTATACGATAACCTATAAGAAAAACGCACAGGCAGGAACGGCAACGGCAACTATTAAAGCAACAAATAACTACACAGGCGCAATCAACGTAACCTATGACATTGAGGCAACAAAAGTTAATAATAATGTGCTTGATAAGGCCACAGCAACGGCAGAACTTACTGTAAAAGGTGCTCCGGTGCTTTCGGAGATTACGCTTAAAAACGGAGTGGTATTGAAGGCAGGCGTAGACTTTAAGGCAAACAATAAAGCCCTTCAGGCAGGAACAGAGACCGGATCTATGATTGAAGTTCCCGTAACAGGCATTGGTTCATACAAGAAGATGTTTTCGGAAAAGGATGGGGCGAAGGTTAATGCGACCATTGTTTCAGGAAAATTCCACATTCCGGCAAATTCCGTAGTGGACGTTACAAAGTTAAAGAGTGAGAGTACAGATGAATACCTTAAGGCAGCAAAGAAGATAACGGATGCAAGCGGAAAGAAGATCAGCGCGAAGGATGGCGTTATTGCGGAAAACGGAATTACGGTATCAGAGAATAATAAACAGTTAAATATTAAAGCAACAACAGGCGGTAATTTTGCGGACACGACACTCGACTGTCATGTTGCAAGCAAACTTAGTGCAGTTGCAAAACAGAAAAAAGGTTACCCGAAGGATATAAAGATTGATGGTGTAAATAATGTAACACTCTTAAAGAAGCAGATTGTGGAAAGTCTTGAGTCAAAAATTAAGGGCAAAACGCTTACCATAACCGAGAACGATATCAGAATCGTTTCATATAAGGGAATTAATAAACCGGGAACTGCTACAGTAGTAATTGAAGGCAAAGATGACAGCAAGTTCTACGGAACAATGAATGTAAAGTTTAAGGTTGTTACAGACAAAAAGTCGGTAATTCCCACATCAAGTGCGGAAGATGAACCGGGAACAGACGAGTCAGGCTCGGATGAAAGTTCAGACTCGGATGAAAGTTCAGACTCGGAAGAAAGTTCAGATGTAGCCGGAAGCGGATCAGATCCGAACGATGATGAAATACCCGATGCAGACGGTTTCTATGATGGATTTAAGGCAACAAGTGCAGTAGAGGGAAGACCGTATTACTTTGATTTTGCGACAGAATATGCAGAATATGCAAATGTAGAAGGTAAAGCTATTCCAAACAACCATGACAAGGGACTGTTTTCTTTTAACGCGGGAAATACGAGTGCAGCCACATATCATAGCGCACAATATGGAGTTGAGTTCAAGACCAACAACAAGCTTACATTTAAAGTGGCAGGGGACAGCTTTATCGTTGTTGGAGGAGATAGTAACAGTAACTGTGAAGACCTTTCGGCAGCCAGCACAAGCGGAACATTGACCCCGACAACACATTCAACAAAGACGGGCGCTCAAGCAACGCTTGCAAACTGTAAGAACAAAGGAGCCAATACGCTTGTATATGAGTATATCGGAGATGCGGGAGCAGTAGACCTGACGCTCAATCTGTCAGACGGACAAACAAGTACAAAGGCATACATAGCGTATGTATGTGTTATTCCTATGACTGCAGCGGATAAGCCCGATGCAGACGGTTTCTATAATGGATTTAAGGCAGGAAATGCAGTAGAAGGAAGACCGTATTACTATGATTTTGCGACAGAATATGCAGAATACGCAAACGTAGAGGGAAAAGCGATTCCAAACAAACATGACAAGGGACTGTTTACTTTTGATGCGGGAAATACGAGTGCAGCCACATATCATAGTGCAACTTATGGAATTGAGTTTAAGACGAACAACAAGCTTACATTCAAAGTGGCCGGGAACAGCTTTATCGTTGTCGGAGGAGATAGTAACAGTAACTGTACAGACCTTACGGCAACCGGCAGCGGAGATTTGACCCCGACAACACTTTCAACAAAGACAGAAAATCATGCAACGCTTGCAAACTGTAAGAACAAAGGAGCCAATACGCTCGTATATGAGTATACCGGAAACGCAGGAACAGTAACCCTGACGTTAAATGGAAGTGGCGTAAAGGCATACATAGCGTATGTATGCGTTATTCCCAATACAGCGGCAAGTGAGGAAATAGACGAGAATAATAACTTTAAAATATGGCTTGACGATCTGGCAGATAACAAGACGGTAGCTCCCGGAGCTCATGAATATCCAAGCGGTACAGTTACTTTAATCGGAAAAGATGAAACACAATTTACGCAGTCCTACAGCAATGCTATAAATGTTGTGCGTGACGACGAAACTCACAGCGGTTATAAAGCGGGCGACCGGCCATCGAATGCAGGCAGTATTTCTTCTATCCCGAAAGCGGGCGACGGATGCTGCGTGGTATTTGAATCAAAAAAGACAGGTATGTTTAAGATATATTTCGAAGGTGGTAATTTCTTAAGAGTGCATGATTTTAACACGGAGACAGGCGTGAGGAACAATTATACGGATTCTGCAACGTCGGCTGAGTTCTACGCGTTTGACGTTGAACCGGGACATACGTATGTAATGACCCCAACCTCGACAAACAACATGGCGTATATCGGCTATCAGTTTATCCAGAATATGAATATCGAGGTAGAAACAGAGCTACAAAATGTTGACGCAGATGAGAGTGCGTTAGATTCATTAGAGCTTATGTTTACGGACGCCTTGCTTGGTACAAAGCTTAAGGCTACTGTAAAGAAAAATACGGAAAAGATTAAACTGCTTAAGTACCATACGTATGAAATCACGAGCAACGATGGAGCTGTAAGGGCAGAGGTCAAGGGCAAGGACACATTTACCGTGACAAGCGATGACAAGATAACGTTTAACCTCTACAAAGTAGATGACGAAACGCTTACGGGCGAAATCACAGGCACGTCTGCGGGCACGGTGACAAAGCTTAAATTTGTCAATATGGTAAACGGCAGTGAATTTGAGGCAGACATTACAGGTACGACCTATTCATGTGCGATGAAACCGGGCGAATATAATACAGTTGTCGAAACGAAAAACGGCGGAAAGACATATGACCGCGTATCCGTAAAATCGGGCGCGCAAAATGTGAATGAAGTGTATGTGGAAGTGCCCGACCCATCGAAGGCAATGACATATGCCCCGGCAGATATCGTGGAGCTTGAGAAGACGGGCTCGGTGGCTTTTAGGAGCGATGACGGTGACGTTCTGGCTCAGAACGGCGCTACGATTACAGTTCCTGTTACAGGCAAGGCGAATGTAATTATTGAAACATACTATGTGGCAGAGTATATAGTCAACGGCAAGAAATACAATAATGTAACAGAATCAACGAATTCAGACCAGCAGGATAGAATGACGGTAAGCGGGGATTTTACCATCGAAGTTAAGGGAACGTCATATTTCAGGAAAATATCAGTTTTGCCGGTTATTGAGTTCACGAACGAGCTTAACGTTCCCGACGACTATAACACACTCAACGAAGCCTTTGACGCGATTGCATCGATGGAAGACAGACCGGCAGGCGAAGCAGGCAGGGTGACTGTAAACTTGAATAAGGATATCCGCGAGCAGACGGTGCTCAAAGCGGATTATGTAACGCTCAAAGGAAATAACCACACGGTTGACTGGTATTATGGCATAGGAACGCTGTATTACTCAGTAGATCCTTCGACAGGTCTTTACAGCGAAAGACTTGCAAGGGACAGATATTCTTCAGCGAAAGCCGAAGAGAAAAACTTTTGGGGCGGTGTATTTCTCGTATATGGCAACAATTTCATCGCGGAGGATACAACATTTAAGAATACATACAATTACGAGCTTACCGATGAGGAAAAGACAGACATCGCAGGAACAGCGCTTACAGTGAGCAGACTTACACCGGGCATAAATGTTGCGGATTACGCGTACAAGGAAAGGTCAAACGCTTTCTATATTGCGGCAGATAAGATCGAGTGCTACAACTGCAAGATCCTTTCTTCACAGGATGGTCTTGGGCGCAATGGAAGCGCAGACAATGGATATCATGTATATTTTAAGGACTGCGTGATCGGAGGCAATGTTGACTACATCTGCGGCGAGTTTGCGGCAGTGTTTGACAACTGCGAACTGCAGTGGAAGACATTTTCAGACAAAAATGGAACCACTAATAATGCTAAGATCGGCTATATTGTCGCACCGAAGACGAGCCCGAATGTATTCAGAAACTGTATTGTTACGACAGACAACCAAGAGGTAACAGGCGTTTCAGGCTGGTACGGAAGGACATGGGGTGCAAATTCAAACGCTTCATTCATCAATACGGAAACGAACGGTTACATCAAGACAGATGGCTGGGGTCAGATGAACAGCGGTGATGGAACTTCAGCAGTATTCAAGGAGTATGGAAATACATCAAAAGAGCAATCATTTGTAACGACAGGCAGCTACTGCCCGGCGACAAATCAGACGCAAGATGCAGTGAAGGACTATATTGATACAGATACGGTATCAATCACTGACACTGTACTGGGCGGATGGAGACCGAGCCACTACAGCTATGAACCGGACAGGAAAGGTCCTGTAAATTCGGACGCTTCGAATTAAAAACATAGGAGATGTTACTCAATAAGCAAATAAAAAAAGAATTACTTGAATGGAACAGGAGCATCGCAAAATAACGAATATTCGTTATGGAGCAATGCTCCTATTCTATTCCATTCAAGTAATCTTTATGTTATTCTGTCTGTTCCGTCAATCGCTTATCGAAAGCTGAATAAGTTCTTGAAGAACGTTGTAATTGAAAATTTTGAAGAATTGTTATGCATCAATGCCACTTCGCTCGCATCATCTTGTGAGCCTGATGAGCTCTCTATATCAGTTGAGCCTTCTATTGATGAACTCTCATCCGATGAACTTTCCTCACTTGATGAACTTTCCTCGTCACCAGAAACTTCTCCGCTTGATGAAATATCATCTTAATCCTAGAGTTATGCAGTTGAAGACATATAATACACAGC
>JAIEDW010000218.1 GCA_029067805.1 Lachnospiraceae bacterium | reverse complement strand
TTCTGTTTCCGAATAAGTTTCACTTCTGTAAATTTTTATTCTGTAAATCCCCGAAAAACCGCTCGACGCTAGCGTTATATGCTTTTCATCGTCATATGTTACCGCGTCAATCGTCGGCGCATTCGGTGTCATTTTAAACGTGATGGTTGATGACGTGTAAATTTTATTACCGCCTGCCTCAGCCGCATCATATGCCTCCACATAGTATTGATGCTCATCGCAAGGCAGATAATTGCTGCTTTTCATGCTGAGATTTACGCTTGCATTCGTTGTTACAAAGCTAAATGTTTTTCCGTTTGCTTTATGCCAGATTTTATAAGATTTCACCCCCTGTACGGGCTGCCATTCAAAATACGCGCTGTAATAATCTCTCTGCTTCCAGAGCAAATCTCTATTGATACGAAGCTCGCTCCACTCAGTGTATGCATCCCCCTGTTTTGCGCGCACTTTGTAACAGTACTCTCCCCAATCGTCCGTAGACGCAATGTAGGATAACGCATCATCCGCACCAATATCCGCTATATGCACATAGTCATTATCTTTGTTTGAAAGCTTCCAAACCTCATAACTTTCCGCCCCGACTACACTATCCCAAGCCAACGCCGCCGTGTAACTGTCATAATCGGAAAAGGTAAACCTTGGACCCTTTACTATTCCTTCTATTTTTGCATCTGCTACATCTGACAGCTGTTCACTGTTGTCATAAACGGCTGCGATCTTATAATGATACTGTGCCGCGCTTCTTTCTGAAAATAAATCCGTATAGCTTCTTGCAGATCTTCCCACCGTGTCTATCAACGCATAGTTACCGTTATCCTCAGCTCTGTAAATTCTATAGCAATCCACATCCGTACATTTTGACCATGTGATATTTACTTTCGGATACTCGCTAAAGTCCTGTGCCTCTGTCACACGTATTTCTTTGATATTCGGTACTTCCTCCACATCATCACAGTCCACTGTAAGTGCATTGATGCGAAATGTCCTGTTAGTTTCATAATTGTCCTGCCATGATGTCAGACTCGAACCGTAAAAGCTCTGCCCTTTTGCGATTACATGCTCACCTTTCTGCTGTCCGTTATCTAACATGTAGCTTCTGTCAAAATACATGCTCGGTTTTTCTTTCGGAAAGGTAAACACAACCGATACCCTATCGTCCGCATCAAACACAAGAGATTTATCAAGCGCAATCGTGTGAAGTCCCGCATATCCTAACGTGCCTGTCTGCGGTGTATCAAGCATCGGCGTTCCGCTTGTGGGATTCGTCACGATACCATCCTTCATATCCGGATTTTTATAGATTTGAAGTTCATACTCCACATCCGATGTTCCAATCAAAAGTGACACTGCTGTCAGTTTTTCACGCACCGCATGTTCACTTTTCATCGTATAGACCTGTGCCGCTCTTCTTGCCGCTATTGTAGCGGTCGAAAACGCCGTATTTCCGTAAAAGTAATCATTGTCATATTTGGAAGCGTCACAGACGGTAACCGCATAGACGGGATTAGCGGAGCCAAGCGATACATCCTCATATGAAATGTAAATATAGCCACCTTCTCCGGCAGTATCACCCCAACTGTTTCTGATAATCCATGCACCGTCATTTTCCGGCTGATGTTCTTTAACAAAATTTTCCTTCGCGTAGTAATCGTCCCAACCGACTGCCATAATTGCATGATTTGTCTTTGCCGATGCTGTGCCGCCTTTATAATTATAGTAAGATTTTCCGTCCTCATTATTTAAATATTGAGAGCCATTATAATACGACCATGACACCGCGCCATAGTCCATAATCATTTTTTTAACGACCTTGATTGCCTCCGTTTTATCCTCTGCATTAGCAAAATCATACCGATAGGCATTCTCAAGATACACTGCTGCGTCCTGTGCCACAGTCCGCTCCAAGGCGTCGGGAAGCGTGCTTCCCGGATAGGGATAATCCTCTTCCGCTGCGCCGCCGTTCCAATTCATCAGACGGATTACGCCTCTGAGATCATTTCCACCGTTATACAGATAATAACTTGCCGGACTTGTCATCGTATCGCCGTTTGCATTGTCAAGCGCATCATATCCTGTATTAAATCCAAAATAGGCAAGATGGCGCTCCGACAGGTCTATGCTGTCCGCTGAAACGCCCATATCTCTTATCATCGACACTTCCATCGCACCCGTCAGGGAAAAACTCCAGCATGCGCCCCAGCCTCCCTGATTTCTGATTTCAGGCAGATAGCCCATTTCTCTAGCATCATACTTTGCGGGCATCATACTTCTTGCCCTTGTTGCGCGGACAAGCTTCCGGGTAAATTCTTCCTGATTTTGGTCATACGGAACGTTTTCTGGTTCAAGCGCCTCGGGGCATGGATAGTCTGTTTCCTCAAATTCCTCTGCTTCGTCCCTCTCCTCTGCCACATTTTCCGACGCGGTTTCCGACGTACTTTCCAAAGCGTCCTCCGCAGTCGTGGCGGTTTCCGTTTCCTCTTCGGCCTCTGATATTTGCTCCGTTTTTGTTTCGGATACACCCTCGGCAGATTCCTTTTTCTCCACTTCGGACTTTATCTCAGTCTGTTCTTCTTCTATGTAATTTTGTACACTGCTTGGCGTTTCAAGGGAAGCTTTCTCGTCCGCCTGATCCTGTGTCTTATCGGCATAATCCTGCGATGTCAAAGACTCTGCCGTCTCCGCGGCATATGGTCTTATTTCCGATAACGGCGACAGAAAAAGCAGTATCGCCAAAACAAGTGCAATTTGTTTTTGCATCTTTATTTTCAATCTTGTCACCTGATTTCTTACATTGTGCAAGCCGTCACTATCTCATTTTTATTTTATCACAGCGTTTTCGCAAAGTCTAATCAATCTTCAAAATTTTCATGCTGCGAAAATTTTCCGCTCTCTTAATCAAACAACGGATGCCAGGCTTTGCCAGACATCCTTATGTTTAACAAAAGCTTGGCAGCATCACGCTCCCAAGCCCTTTTATCCTAAAATCTGGTTTACTTTTTTCTATTATGTCAACTTCCACTCATCGCCTTAAAATTCGCCGCCAATTCTTTCTGAATCTGCTCCGCACGCTCAGACCACTCCCGATGCGATTTTGGCAATGTCAGATAACACGCAGTTGCCAAAAACAGAAACGGCACCAGTACCTCCATACCAAACACTGCCCCAAGCACAGGCGTCTGCGCGATCATCTCTAGCAGATAACCCTGTAAATTGTGCATATAGTTATTTAAATTCAGTACCAAATTAGAAAATGCCCAAAAATACAGCACCAGATTGACACGCCATGTTCCGTTCGGACTGATAAACACATACAGCCAGAAAATCTGAAATAACGGCGCCAAAATATCTGTTATAAGGTTAAAACCGGACCCTATCTGATGCAGTGCAACACTGCTCAATACAGCATGAATAACCCAATAGACAGCCAGAATCCGAAATATCATTCTCTTTTTTTCAATCCAGTTTTTTACCTCCGGCTCCGCATCATAAGCCCGTTCTCTCTCCTCCAAAAACTGTTGCTTTAACGCTGCCTGTTCTTCCTTCGTCATGATATGCCCCCCTCATTCACATGTCGATTGCCGTCAATCCCGCACAATAACGACCTGTTTTGCCTGTGTATACGGCTTTGTAAAGTTCACCTTTTCCAATCTCTCCTGCGTGATTGTAATAC
>JAIEDW010000217.1 GCA_029067805.1 Lachnospiraceae bacterium | reverse complement strand
GAAAATATTTCTTCTTTCAGGGTCATTATAACAGGAACTATATTTTTTACACGGTACTCACGTTTTACCGTTTACATCTTTATATAAAGATGCCTTTCGTAAATTATTCCCAAAAAGAATTTTAAAGAATACATATGGCTGGCCGCATTGTCGAATGAGATATAGAAACAGAAGTTAGAATATCTGCTGGAAAAAGTGGAATCGCTTCACACAAAACTCGACATGGAACTTGCAGATGCAGTACTGGGAGTCGCGATTAAAGCAAATTGGAAAATAGCACAGGAATTGAGAGGAGATGGTAAGATGAGTCAGGCATTATTGGAGCTAATGGAGCCGGAGATTAATAAGATTATGGAAACCGTCAGGGAAGAGACAACGAAACAGGTAACACAGGAAGTAATCAGGAACGCGATTGTAGCCTTACGTATCTGTGGAATCGAAGATATTGAGATTAAAAATGCAATCATGAAAGCTTATGGCATTTCCGATAGCGAAGCGGAAGGATATTTGTAAAAAATTCAACCTGTATGGTTGGAATCCATAGAAGTATATCTATATATCGTGTTTAATTTTTGCCATATTCATATGTACAATTTTAGTCACCCAAAAATTTTAATATTGAAAATGTAAGATTCTATTCAAAACACTCAGCATTAATTTATAAATGATGCAAAAAGAGGGTAGCAAAAATTAATCACTCTATATATATTTCGATAAATTAGTTCTTTTTATTTCAAATATCGTGTTGCTGAATGAGATCCCTATACATGACATGATTTGTATGGTATAATATGTACTAATTACTAATCTTAATTTCAAAGGAGGTCTTTTCTATGGAGATTCAGATTCATCATATCGGCAATCAGAACGGCAATGCTATATTCGAGGTAATCTGCAGTATTGATATGAAGCGCACTGCGGCGGTCACCCTGCCAGATCCTGCAAAGTTTCCTGTGGAAGGACATCCTGCAAAGCAGTTTCTTCCTGAACTGCGCTGGTATCTGGAAGACTATCTGCAATTCCCCTATGGCGCATATTATCAATTGGCAGAGTGCGTCGCAAAGACCATGCAGGCATGGGGCGCTTTGATTTTTGACACGCTGTTTACCGGATATGCGCGGGACTGGTACCAGGATGCAAGGAGACAGAATTTTGAAGGGTTCCGCATTAAAATCACAAGCGATTCGCCCGAGGTCATGTCCTGGCCCTGGGAAGCACTGTACAGCGGGGACGACGGCTGGCTGGCCCTGCGCTGCTGCATTGACCGGCAGCTCTCTAATATTGGTGACCCGCAACTCCTGCCGGCCGCTGCAGCACAGAACTCCATCCATATTCTGTATGTCATCCCCCGTCCTTATGGAGAAAACGATGTAAGCTATAACGTACTGGCCAGCAGTCTGGTGGAGTACATCAGCAAAAACAGCCTGCCGGTCACTGTGGACATCCTGCGTCCGCCGACCTTTGACCAGCTGAGGAAGGTGCTTTACGACTACCCCGGCTACTACCATATCGTCCATTTTGACGGTCATGGCGGCTACGGCGCGATTATGGACACGCCTGCAGGGAACCTATATGCTGCCCCAGAAGGTCAGCTTGTTTTTGAAACAGACAGCGGCGAACCCGACCCTGTTGACACAAGACTGCTCGCTCAGCTGCTGGCGGAATATAACATCCTGATCATGGTGATGAATGCCTGCCAGTCCGGCATGATCGACGGCCGGGCGCAGGATCCTTTTGCCAGTGTGGCGGCAGGACTGCTCAAGGCTGATGTCCGCAGTGTGGTAGCCATGGGATACTCCCTCTATGTAAGCGGTGCGAAAGCGTTCATCCCGACATTTTATGAGCGTCTGTTTTCCACTGGCAGGGTATCCGAAGCGGTGCGCGCCGGCCGGGGAAGGATGCTGCGGCATTCCAGACGGGACTGCATTGTGGGAAAGCTGCCCCTGCAGGACTGGGTAGTTCCGATCCTATACCAGCATCTGTCTTCTGAAAGTGTGGTCTTACCGAAGCTACGGTCTGCAGAGGGAGTAAGCGAAGAAGCTTCCCCCCTTCCAGAGGAAGCAAGGGTGGACGGTGATTACGGCTTTATTGGCAGAGGACGCGATATCCAGAGGCTGGAGCGTGCCATGATTTGTCAGCCCCAGGCGGCACTCCTGATACACGGCCAGGCCGGAGTCGGCAAGACCAGCCTGGCAAAAGGCTTCCTGCGCTGGTTGAGCCAGTCCGGCGGATTGCGTGGGGACGTTTTCTGGTTCAACTTCCAAGAAATCCATTCCGCCGAGTATGTCATCAATCTGGTGTTGGACAAGCTGGCGAGCACTTCCGTCTTGGCAAAGCCGGCAGAGGAAAAGAAGAACCTCCTGATGCGGTTGCTGCGAGACAAACCTTGTCTGTTGGTGTGGGACAACTTTGAATCCGCTTCCGGTATTGAGGGAACGGAGATTCAGCCGCAGCTTAGTGCAGAGGATCGGAATATTCTAGCTCGACTGCTGAAAGGACTCCGCAAGGGGAAAACGAAGGTGCTGCTCACAAGCAGAAGTGAGGAAAACTGGTTACAGGTGCCATCCTGCTACCGGCTTCCCCTGGACGGTCTGACTGGAGAAGACCTTTGGGAATACTGCAACGCTGTTGTAAGAGATCTTGGCCTGACACTGGATCGGAGCGACGAGACCTACGCTGCCATTCTTGATAAGCTGTGCGGCAATCCCCTGGCCATCCGTTCCATCTTGCTGCGGCTTCAAAATTGCTCTGCAAAGCAACTGCTGGCCGACCTGGAAAGCAGCTTTGGGGGGATGGAAGGGGACGAGAGCACCCGGCGGCTACAGGCTGCTTATACCATATTTGGCAGAGGCCTTATAGAACAGTATCTTCCCGTATTGCAGGTGACCGGCCTGCATGAGTTTTACGCAGACGTGAATTTGGTGAAAAAATGCTGGATGTGGCAGGATGTCCTGTGGAATCGGATATGGTCAATGCGTGCTATCATATTTTGGAAAACGACGGTTTTTGCACTCATATAGGTCAGAATATCTATAAGCTTCACCCTGCCTTGCGAGGATACCTGCTGCGGCAGACGCCAGCCCCAGAGCCTATGCAGAGAGGTTTTGTGGAAATTATGAGAAGATATGCGAAAGCTTTGACTGGTGAGCCTCTATATCAAGTAAAGACTGCCTACCAGATGAATCTTGTGAATTTTTACTATGCAAGACGGTTGGCAGAATCCCAGGATATGAATATAGATTATATGGCTTTGACCCATAGTCTCGGATATTATGCGCTAGAAATACACCTGTTTGCAGATGCGAATAAGCTGTTTTCGGCACTTGCACAAAAAGCTGAATCTTCTAATAATTGGGATTTTGCGGCAATCACCTACCATCAACTGGGCATAATTGCCTAGGAACAGAGGGATTTTGAGGCGGCCGAAGAGTGGTACAAAAAGTCGCTGGCTATTTTTGAAAAACAAGGCAATGAGCATGGAGCAGCGATCACCTACCATCAACTGGGCATAATTGCCCAGGAACAGAGGGATTTTTCCCAAGCAGGTGTTTTTTATTTAAAATCCATCAAAATATTTGCTAATACAAATGATACATATAGTCTAAAGATTGCGACCCATAGTTATGCTCGTCTGCTACATACGACTGCAGGTACAGAGCACAGTCAATTGAGGCAGGCATGGTCAACATGTATGCCCCAAGAATTGACGAAAATCCTGGAAGAAATGGAGGTTGAACTGAACAATGTCAACGGTTGATTATTCTACATATACCCCCAAAAGTACTATATTGGCCTTAGCACAGCAGGATCCTGGTTTTGCAGAATTCTATTTGCAATATCAAGATCAAATTGTCCTGCCTGCGCCATTGCCCATAGACTTTTGGGATGATGTAATTGCAATTGCAGAGAAAGAACCTGATCTGTCCTCCGCGGTAAAGCGCTGCAGGGAAAACACGCAGACCGTCCAGACTTTTGCCATACCCGTTTTACCGGAGGCAGGGGTGCTGATTGCCGCGTTGTTCCTATTAAGTACACACATCAAAATCCATAAGACAAAAGATGGTAAATGGGAATTCCTTTTGGAACACAAAGCATCCAATGATGGTACTCTTGAAAAAATCGCACAAATACTTTCTGATCTTTTTAAAAACTGAAATATTGAAAGTGGATGTGTATTCCACAAATCCTGGCGAAACAATTTATTTCGCCAGGGTTTCCTTGATGAAAATAAATCCATCTGTGTCTGTGTAGTTGAATTTCCCAACAATACCACAAAACAGGCACATATAGTTGAAGAATCGCAAAGCGACAGCTTCTTTTTAGTCATTCCAATATTTAGAATTTTCCACAAAATCAACCAAGTCTGATTTCTCAATCCGAAATCTCCCTGCAATCTTTCTGGCAGGAAGCCAGCCCTCATGGATCAACTCTAAAATTTTGGATTTGCTGATCTGAAGCAGTTCCTGACATTGCTTACGGGTTAATAAATCTGGTTCTCTTTCAAACATAAAATCAACCTTCCTTCATAATTTTATTGGTATATATCGGTTTAATACGGTTTAATATGGTGTTTTACGGATTAATTTTGAAAAATAATAAAAAGAAATACGGATAAACACTTTTCATCTATAGTAGATATAGAATGTAAAATCGAATATTTACTTATCAGATATTTGTAATGAAGTTTGATTTCGGTGTTGATAAATCACATCGACATAAAATAAAGCTCACCTATAGTGAGCTGTATAAGAAATTCCTCATCATTTGTGTAGACCAAGTTAACGAGGAAACGGCAGATTAATTATTGACGCATCGTTTCAAGGAAAACCAATAAGGCATTTTTCTGTTCTGGTGTAAGCTGATAAATTTTGGCAAGTAAAGGATCCGTTTCCAGCTCTCCTTTAGATTCTTCATCAAAAAAATCTTTTAATGTAATCTCCAGTGTATCACAGATGAAAGACAAAATCTCTATTGTAGGATTTTTATTTCCGAGTTCTACCTCCCTTAAATAGCTTTGTGAAATTCCAGATAAATTTGCAAGTTTGTTGACACTATATCCTTTGGCTGTCCTAAAATATGTAATCCTTTTTCCTATATCCATAATAATGCTCCTTTTTTTAATAGAATAGCAAAGGAAAAGTAAGATAATTACTCCTATAGAGATTGACAGTTAGCGTTATAAAGATTATACTTAAATAGACGGGCAGTTTACCCATTAAAAGATTATGTCCCATTCAAAGCGTTTTTAGACATTTGGGCAAACCGTTTATCATTCGATATGACTTCCTGATGATTATAAAAGCTATATTGCAAGTCGCACAAACTTTTTGGTACTTTGCCCAAACACAAGGGGGTATATTATTAATATATGTAGACTGGTTATATAATTCAGTTATTTTTAGAAAAAAGATGAAGTGAAAATGCTTCTGTTTTTCTTGGTAAAATAATTACAATCTTTTGAAGTATAAAGAATAATTAGAAATTATTTGCTTGGGGGAGGGGGAAATGAAACAGGCGAAACTTATAAAAAGAACAGAATGGGAAATTCAGATTTGTCCATTCTGTTATCAGAAATTAGGAATGATGGAAATTATGAAGCAAAAAGTATTAAAAATTTGCATCTGCAGGCAATGTAAAAAAGTAATTAATGAACGGTATATTATTTGGTAATGCCTTTAATACAAAACTTCAATGAGGAGGATTATGATGTTTGGAAAAAACAAGGAAGGAAAAGCGAAGATAACTGTAGTTACTACAAAAGAACAGTTAAAGGCAGCGGTTAATAGAAAGGATAACTATATCGAAGTACAGGGTGATTTGGCGAAGAAAATGAATTGGATGGTTAATTTATCCAAAAAGAAAATAGCCTTTATCATAGCAGCCTTGGCAGGAACTGTTGCGGCCGCTCCGGCTACGGCAGGCGTTTCGCTGGCTACTGGTGCAGTAGTGTCCACAGAAGTATTGGCGCTCACGGCTCTTTTAGGTACGGTGGTGGTCATAACAATTTTAGGTGATTATAATATTGAAGCTGATGTAGCTAATAGAACATTAAAACTTACAAAAATTAAATAAAAAGGTGTGTGGAGGAATCCAGACAATGAAAACGTCCGAAATGAAACAAGTTTATTTTTTATTTACTAAAGCAAATCTTAAGTTTCATTATTATAATTATAAGATGTGATTTCGCTTAATAAAAAGATTATGTTATTTTGAGTGAAGTGTAAAATGCAGTATATAAATGTGGTCAGTGAGTGCAACAAACGTATTATTGTGAATAATACGTCAGTGTATGGGAGGAAACTATGAGCAGATCAAAAACACAAATGCCTAAAGAACTAGAAAAAAAATGTCATATGATTATACATTCAGCAACAGCAGCGGTGGGAGCTATTCCAATACCAATATCAGATGCAGTGCCTATAACAGCTGCACAAATTGGTATGATTATATCATTAGGAAAAGTCTTTGGCATAACAGTAACACAGGCAACTGCCGGTTCTATTGCAGGGGTAACGTTAACACAAAAGGCAGGTCGGGCAATTTTCACAAATGTCTTAAAAGCCATTCCTGGAGTTGGAACAGTAATCGGAAGTGGTATAGGTGCAGTTACGGCAGCCGGGCTGACAGAAGCATTAGGGTGGATTGTCGCAGATGAATTTTTTAAAACAGCTAATGGTGAAGATTCAAATAAAATCAGTGATATTGTAGATACAACAAGTCGAGTGCAAGGAGCATTTGAGGGGTTAAGAACGAAATAAATGGTGTTGAGTATGGGAATTAATAGCAATAACTTAAGCGTAGATGGGTATGCTTTATGTATTTCGTGCAGGAAAAAACTTTTATCAACAGACTGGAAGTTTGTGCAGTATGTGACAGATTTGTATGCGCAGATTGTGCTAAATATCGGCGTCAGGGGGATCCCTATGGATAGATATATAAAAAATGTGCTTTAAAAATAGCAGGTAAATGAACAGATGTTAAGGTTCTTATGTATGTTTTTCTAAGCAAACAGAGAATAGTATAAAGGAAGAGACACGAAAAATCAATGATAAATTTTGGAGGAAAAAGGAATGTACGCATTGGTAATATTAGTAATTTCTATTATTTTAACAGTTAAAATCTGTAAAGTAATAAATCAGAATACGATAGGTACTACAAAGGCATATTTTGTGAGGGGAATAGTGATTTGGGCTGTTGTTTTTATGCTTTTAACATGGTTATGGGCAAAAATCACAGGTCAAGCATGATTATCTTTAAGGTATGGAATGAAAATATTTAAGACTGCCAACAATGGCAGTCTTTTTATGTCCCAGCGGAACAAAGAAATTCGGAAAATCCCCTAACAGACTAATATAGTATCCTCCTGTAACACAACAACAAAAGCAAAACGTTTCACAGATAGTAGAAACACAAACAAGGAGGATTTTATCATGAAAACAGCAGTGAAGATTCTAAAAATCGTAGGCAGAACAGCAGCCAGTGTCATCATCTGGGCAGCAGGAATGCAGGCTGGAGACACGATCATCTTTGGCTCTGTAAGCCGTATGAGCAGGGATGCAGAAGAGGGGTTCCAGCTTTATGAAGATTTATCTGAAACTTTTCTTATTACAATAATGTCGGATGTTTTATAGTATATCGTTTCATAGCATAACAATGATGCGGTTACTGTTCACTCCCCCATCAAAGTAGTGGGAATCGAGCGCCAAAATGCTAAAAGCTTTAGCTTTTTGCTTTAGCTTTTTCCCTTTAGCATTTTGTGTGCATAAATGTTGCTGTTCACACCGCAATGTCATTAAGTTAAGCGGACAGCCTAATTTGATGGATGGGGTCTAACCCAAATTAAAAAAATACAAAAAAATTAAAAAAAGGGGTTGACAAACAGCCCAAAATGTGCGGCCGCTTTCGTTACTGATTGGTTCTTAGAGGTAACGAAAGCGGCCCTTGGTTTTGAAGTATTTTGCATTTTCAAGCCAAGGAGGTATATTATTTATGTTTCA
>JAIEDW010000216.1 GCA_029067805.1 Lachnospiraceae bacterium | reverse complement strand
ATTTTTAATATAGAGGGTGTAAATTGTGAAAAAAAGGAGCCTGTGGAGGCTCCGCTTGCGGCAGTGGCGCGTATGCGCGAAGCATCAAAGGGAAAGGATACGACGATCGGACATTGGGAAATTGCGGGATTGATTTCCGAAAGACCGCTTCCTACGTATCCGAATGGTTTCCCGAAAGAAGTGCTGGATGAATTCTCAAGGATTACCGGCAGAGGTGTGCTCTGCAACAAGACATATTCGGGCACGGAAGTGATAAAGGATTACGGAGACGAGCATGTAAAAACAGGTGATTTGATTGTTTATACATCGGCAGACAGCGTGTTCCAGATTGCGGCGCACGAGGATGTTGTTCCGTTAGAAACACTGTATGATTATTGCAAAAAGGCAAGACAGATGCTTCAGGGGGAGCACGGCGTCGGGCGTGTGATCGCAAGACCGTTTGTGGGTGAGTCGGGCAATTATACAAGAACGGCGCACCGTCACGACTATTCGCTTTTGCCGCCGAAAACAACTATGCTTGACCAGTTAAAGGCAGCGGGAAAAGATGTGCTTGCCGTTGGCAAGATTAATGATATTTTTGCCGGGAAGGGCATCACGGACTTTGTATACACGAGCGGAAATGCGGAGGGAATAGAGCGCACGCTGGAATATCTCGATAAGGATTTTGAGGGATTGTGCTTTATTAACCTTGTGGATTACGATATGCTTTATGGACACAGACGAGATGTGGACGGATACGCAAAGGCGATTACCTATTTTGATGAAAAACTTCCCGAAATTATGGGTAAAATGAGAGAAGATGATGTGCTTATGATCACGGCTGACCATGGATGTGATCCCGCCTATACAAAGACGACCGATCACACGAGAGAGCACACGCCGTTTATCATGTACGGAAAAAATATAAAACCGGTTAATTACGGGACGCGTGACACATTTGCGGATATCGCGGCCACAGTGCTTGACTATCTTGACGTTCCGTGCGAAGTGGCGGGAGAAAGTCTTTTATACACACGCTGATGCAGATGAAATTTTATAAAGAATTGCGCAAACAGACAATGGAGGAAAGTGTAAAGTGAGTAATATTGCGGAAGAAATAAACAAGAGGAGGACCTTTGCGATCATCTCCCACCCCGATGCGGGTAAGACAACCCTTACGGAGAAATTTCTTTTATACGGAGGGGCGATTAATCTTGCCGGAAGCGTTAAGGGAAAGGCGACGGCGAGACATGCGGTGTCTGACTGGATGGAGATCGAGAAGGAGAGAGGTATTTCGGTAACCTCCTCTGTGCTGCAGTTTAACTATAACGGCTGCTGCATTAATATACTGGATACGCCGGGGCATCAGGACTTTTCGGAGGATACTTACCGGACACTGATGGCGGCGGATTCGGCTGTGATGGTGATTGATGCGTCAAAGGGTGTGGAAGCGCAGACAAGAAAGCTCTTTAAGGTGTGTGGTATGCGCGGAATTCCTATTTTTACGTTTATCAATAAGATGGACAGGGACGCAAACGACACGTTTGAACTGTTGGATGAAATCGAGAAAGAGCTTGGGATTGCGACATGTCCCGTCAACTGGCCGATTGGTTCGGGAAAGCGTTTTAAGGGCGTTTACGACAGGCATGAAAATCATGTGTTGACCTACTCCGATACGCAAAAAGGAACGAAAGAGGGCGAAACAACCGTAATCCCGATGGATGATGAGGCGCTTTTGGTGGAAACGATCGGAGATGAGGCGCTTGCGCTTTTGCGGGACGAGATTGACTTGCTCGACGGGGCGAGTGCGGAATTTGATATAGAAGAGGTCAGGAAGGGAAAACTAACACCTGTTTTTTTTGGATCGGCGCTTACCAACTTCGGCGTGGAAATTTTCTTGCAGAATTTTATCGAGATGGCGGCGACGCCGCTTCCGCGCATTTCACAGGGAGAGCAAATTGATCCCGTGGAAAACGACTTTTCGGCGTTTGTGTTTAAAATCCAGGCAAACATGAATAAGGCGCACCGTGACAGAATCGCGTTTATGCGCATCTGTTCGGGAAAGTTTGACGCGAGTGCGGAGGTCAAGCATGTACAGGGGCAGAAGGTGATGCGATTATCGCAGCCCCAGCAGATTATGGCGGACGAGCGCAAGATTCTCGACGAAGCGTATGCGGGCGATATCATCGGTGTGTTTGATCCGGGCATTTTTTCGATTGGAGATACTGTGTGCGCACCGAAAAATAACATCTGTTACGATGGAATACCGACGTTTGCGCCGGAGCATTTCGCAAGGGTTCGTCAGATGGACACAATGAAAAGAAAACAGTTTATCAAGGGCGTCAATCAGATTGCGCAGGAAGGCGCGATCCAGATTTTCCAAGAGTTTAATACGGGTATGGAGGAAATTATTGTCGGCGTTGTGGGCGTTTTGCAGTTCGATGTCTTAAAATACCGTCTTGAGAACGAATACAATGTGGAGATTAAGCTGGAGCCGCTTCCGTACGAGCATATCCGTTGGATTGAAAATAAGGAAGAGGTGGACTTAAATAAGCTTTCAGGCACGTCAGATATGAAGAAAATACAGGATTTAAAGGGGAATCCGTTGCTTTTATTCATCAATCAGTGGAGCATCGGAATGACAGAGGAGAGAAATAAGGGGCTTGTGCTCTCGGAATTCGGTAGGAATTAGCGCAAAAAGAGAGTAGTCCAAGACAGCATTTTGGAGGATTGATGTGAAAAAAGGTATTCTTGCAATAATATCGTGCGTTATTGTACTGACGTTTTGCGGCTGTGAAGAGATAGAGCGTGTTAATAAGGAGTTATCCTCGGAGCTTTCCAGTATAATCGGGTCATATGAAAATGAGCAGCAGACGCCGAGTGAGGAGAGCGAACCGACAGTGGAAATCGCGGAGATTTACTATGCTTATCACAAGCTTGATGAAAGTGAGCAAAATTTGTATCGGGAACTTCTTGACGCGCTTAGTATGATGGCGGAAAAGCGGCGCGTTTCCACATTGGACAGCGAACAGCTTGACCGCGTTTTTGAATGTGTGTTAAACGATCATCCGGAACTTTTTTATGTCGAGGGATTTCAGTATACTGAGCACTTTTTTGGCGATACGCTCACGGGGATTTCATTTGAGGGAACCTATTCCATGACAAAGGAGGAGGCGGAGCTTGCGCTTGATGAAATCGAGCAAAGCCTGTCGGAGTGCATGAAAGAGGTGCCCCTAAATGAAGACGAGTACAGTACTGTGAAGTATTTGTATGAGTATCTGATTGACAACACGGAATATGACAAAGACGCGGACAATAACCAAAATATACGTTCTGTGTTTCTGGGCGGCCGCTCGGTCTGTCAGGGATACGCGAAGGCGATGCAGTATATGCTCCAAAAGGTGGGGATTCAGTCGCTTTTGGTGACGGGATATACAGGCACGGAACGTCACGCGTGGAATCTGGTGCGTGTGAACGGAAAATATTATTATCTCGACCCGACATGGGGGGATGCCTCTTATTCATACAGCGGCAGTGAGGGCATGGAAAATGAGATATTTTTGCCGCCGATCAATTACGATTATTTTCTGGTTACGACGAATGAGATCACAAAAACGCATTCTTTTGAAGATTTGGTAGCGCTTCCTTCCTGTGAGAGCACGGAGGACAATTATTATGTGCGGGAGGGGCTTTATTTTGAGCAGTATGATGTGCAGCAGCTTGAAAATATTTTTGACAGTGAAGCTGTAAAACAGGAGGATTATGTTACGTTGAAATGCGCCGATACAGAGATTTATCATGAAATGCTGTCCGCAATCATAGAGGATCGGCAGATTTTCGGGATCATAAAGAACAACGAGGGCGCGATATCATATGCTTCCAATGAGGAGCTTTGCACGATAAGCTTTTGGAATATATTTTATTAATACTAGGCAAAATAGCGTTAAGTGTGCTATACTTAACGCATATGTAGGCTTTGAAAGGAGTAAGTATATCGTATGGATAAAGAAATGAATAAAAACGAAACAGAAGCGTTGGGAACGGTAAAGATTGCAAACGATGTGGTTGCGATGATAGCGGGGCTTGCGGCGACAGAGGTTGACGGGGTAAACTCGATGTCGGGCAATATCACAAACGAGTGGATGGAAAAAGTGGGTATGAAAAAGCAGACGAAGGGCGTCAAGGTGGATATCCTTGAGGGAAACGTGTCTGTTGATCTTGCGCTCACACTGGAGTACGGTTTTAACATTCCGACAACCTGTAATAAAGTACAGGAAAAAGTAAAAAGCGCTATCGAAACGATGACAGGTTTTGTGGTATCCGATGTCAATATTCGGATTATCGGGATTAAGATGCAGGATGGCAATTAAATACGATAAAGGGAAAAAAGTCAGATGAGCAGACGAGAACTGAGGGAACAGATTTTTAAGTTTATATTTCGGGTGGAATTTAACGAGCGGGACGAGATGCCGGAACAGGAGGATTTCTTTTTCGAGGCACAGGAGCCGGAGCCGGACGAAAAAGATGTGCGGTATATCTCGCAAAAGGGCAACAGCATCCTAGAGCGGCTTGACGAGATTGATGAGATGATCAATGAAAAGGCAAAAGGGTGGACAACCGGGCGAATGGGAAAGGTTGACCTTGCGATTCTGCGCCTTGCGGTCTATGAGATCATGTTTGATGAGGATGTGCCTACAGGTGTGGCAATTAATGAGGCGGTCGAGATTGCCAAGAAGTTCGGACAGGAGGAATCGTCAGGCTTTGTAAACGGAATACTTGCAAAATTCGTGTAAGTAACAAGTGTTATTTGCATGTTTTCAGAGGAATGCGAGGGGAGAAGTTGTTTCATGCGCAATGTCTATACGGTTGCACAAGTAAACTCCTATATTAAAAATATGTTTACCGAAGATTATATGTTGAAGTCGATTTTTGTAAAGGGAGAGGTAAGCAACTGCAAATATCATTCGTCGGGGCATATTTATTTTACGCTAAAAGATGAAAAAGGAATAATAGCGTGTGTTATGTTTGCCGGCAGCCGCGCCGGTCTTTCTTTCAAATTGGAGGAAGGGCAACAGGTAGTGGTTGGCGGTACCATTGACGTTTATGAAAGGGACGGAAAGTATCAGCTTTATGCCAAGCAGATTACGCTGGACGGGGCAGGGCTTTTATATGAGAAATTTGACAGGCTCAAAAGAGAGCTTGAGGAGATGGGCATGTTTGCGCCCGAATATAAGCAGAAGATACCGCGTTATATCAAGACGCTCGGCGTGGTGACTGCGCCTACGGGAGCGGCAGTCAGAGATATTATCAACATTGCGACAAGACGTAATCCTTATGTACAGATTATCCTTTATCCCGCGATTGTTCAAGGGGAACAGGCGCCGGCAAGCATTGTAAACGGTATCCGTGCGCTGGAACGGCTTGGTGTGGATGTGATGATCGTGGGCAGAGGCGGCGGCTCGATTGAGGATTTGTGGGCGTTTAACGAAGAGGTTGTCGCAAAAGCGGTGTTTGATTCGCAAACACCTGTTATTTCGGCAGTAGGACATGAAACGGACACGACGATCATTGATTTTGTGGCAGATTTGCGGGCGCCTACTCCTTCGGCGGCGGCGGAGCTTGCTGTGTATGATTTTAATCTGTTTTTGGAAAAAATAGAGGTATATGAGAGCACATTGGGGCATCACATGTCAAGACACCTGAAAACGGAAAAAGCAAGGATTGAAAATCATAAACTGCGGCTGAAATACCTAAGTCCCGAGAACAAATTGCAGCAAAAGAGAATGTACAGTATGGATTTGGAGGATCGGCTTTCCGTTCTTATGGAGAGGAATCTCACCCAAAACAGGCATAGAATGGCGCTGCTTGCACAAACGCTCAAAGGTCTTTCTCCGTTGGAGAAATTAAGTCAGGGCTATGCTTATGTGGAGGATGAAAAGGGACAAGTTTTAAATGATATCAAAAATGCAAAGCCGGATAAGGCAATGCAGGTTTATGTAAAGAACGGGATTATACATTCAAAGATAACAGGTGTAACGGAGGTGCGTTATGGCGAATAAGCTTACGCTTGACGAAACGTTTGAAAAGCTGGAGGAAACCATCGGGAAACTGGAACAGGAGGAGATTTCACTGGAGGAGTCCTTTAAGCTTTATAAACAGGGAATGGAGCTTATAAAGTCTTGCAATGAAAAGATTGATAAGGTTGAAAAAGAAGTTTTGAAGCTGAATGAAAACGGAGAATTAGAGGAGTTTTGATGAAAGAAAGAAGAGAAGCGATAGAAACGATCATAAAACAGTACCTTCCCAAGGAAGAAGGACCGGCGTCGAGTGTGATGGCTGCGATGAATTATAGTGTCAATGTGGGAGGAAAGCGTCTTCGTCCGATGCTGTTGCAGGAAACGTACAAGCTGTTTGGCGGAAAGGGAGCGGTAATCGAGCCGTTTATGGCGGCAATTGAGATGATACACACCTATTCGCTCGTGCATGATGACCTTCCTGCGATGGATAATGACGAGTATCGCCGCGGAAAAAAGACAACATGGGTGGAATATGGCGAGGCAATGGCAATTCTTGCGGGCGATGGACTTTTAAACTATGCGTTTGAAACGGCATTGAAGGCTTTTTCGTGCGACGGAGCAAACATGGAGCAGGTTGCAAAGGCGCTCTCGATTTTGGCAGAGAAAGCGGGCATTAACGGAATGATTGGCGGTCAGGTGGCGGATATTGAGG
>JAIEDW010000215.1 GCA_029067805.1 Lachnospiraceae bacterium | reverse complement strand
TCCGAAAGGCAATTATATTCCGTATTGCAAATCGCACCTTCCAAGGTATACAAATGCACTAAGCAGACGTTGGGATACGCTTGCTTTAATTTCACAAATGCCTGTTTGCTGCCCAAGGCAATCAGCTTTTCAGGTGAATCAATCCCGATTGCTGTGAGCTTCTTTTCCATTTCTTTACCGATATTCATCATAGAGGTTAATTCCGACATATTTTTTCTCCTTTATTCTATGGCATATAACAGTCGCTGTTGTTAAAATTGTAACAATCTTTCGACTTGCATGGATTGTTCTGTCATGGTATTATTGAACAAATATTAATATTTATTCAAGGTCAGTATTTGCGATGAGTAGTACGATGAATTGTACGCAGTGCGCACTCGGAAAATCAAAGATTTTCCTCGTTCACGGGCTTCTCCCTATCAAAATATGATTTGACAAATGCGTCTGCAAGCAGCCGATTTGTTCAATCATATTTTGACACTGCTCATTGCTTCCGTGGATATCTTAACATAAATGCGAGGTAAGAACAACCTATGAAACTTGATTTACACTCGGCGCAAACCACGCGGTATTTACAGGTATATGACTATTATAAGGAACTGATCACTACAGGGAAGCTTGTGGGAGGAACGAAGATGCCTTCGATACGGCGTTGTTCGCAGCAGTTGGGCTTGAGCCGCACAACTATTGAAACGGCCTACCTTTGTCTTGCTGCCGACGGTTATATCATCTCCAGACCGCAGAGCGGATATTATGTCACAGGGCGCGCTGTCAAAAAAACGTCGGACAGGATTACGGAAATTCCGCACGAAATATCCAAAAATAAAATCCGCTACAATTTTACGTCAAACAACGTGGACGCTGACAGCTTTGACTTTAATCTTTGGCGGCGTTACATTAAAAGCACGCTGCGTCAAGATGGACGGATGCTGACTTACGGTGAGCCACAGGGAGAATATGAGCTTCGGGAAATCATCTGCAAATATGTCATTAACAAGCGCAATGCCGTATGCCATCCCGAAAATATTGTGATCGGCGCAGGTTCGCAAGCGCTTATGAATGTCCTATGTCCGCTGATCAAAGAGCGTAAAAATGTATGCTTTCACGATTCGCATTTTGCGCAGGGTATGGTTATTTTTGAGGATTATGGGTTTTCGCTTGTAAAGAATAAAGAAGACGCCGATATTCTTTATATGACGCCTTCTCACATGACTTCGCTCGGCGATGTGATGAATGTCGAAAAGCGTTTGTCCCTGTTAAAGGAATGTGCGGAACATAATCGACTGATCATCGAAGATGATTATGATAATGAATTTCGGTATTTCAGTAAACCCATTCCCTGTCTTCAAGGACTTGCTGGCGGCGAAAATGTCGTTTATCTGAGCACTTTTTCAAAACTGCTGCTGCCCTCCATCCGGCTTAGTTTTATGATTTTACCCGACGGACTTCTCCCTTTTTATGAGGAAAAAAAAGCGTTGTATAATCAGACAGCGTCAAAGTCGGAACAACTTGCGCTTTGCCAGTTTTTGCGGGACGGGCATCTGGAAAGTCAAATTCGAAAGCTGAAACGACTTTACACAAATAAGGCGAAGGCGTTGTCCACACAGTTAGAGCAAACGTTTGGAGACAGCGCCTCTGTCTTTATGGGCGAATCGGTATTTTTGGTACACTTGAAAGTAAAATGCAATTTGACCGGTGCGGAATTGCGCGAAAAGGCACGAAGCCGCGGATTGTCGGTTTTTGCCTCAAATGGCAAAGAGGAGGAAGGTTATGCTCATATCGCGCTCTCCTGCTGCGAAGTTCCGATGGCGGAATTTTCCGATGCTGTGGCATTGTTAAAGGAACTTGTAAAAGTTTAAAAACGGAAAGGATTTGAACATTATGGAAAAATTTATTGCGCTGCTTCTTTCTTTTTTCATGACGGTATCGTTTACCGGCGAGCCCGCAGCAAATTTTGCGCAACAGCCCGCGACAACGGTTTACGAGGAATCGGCATTCGATTTTGCAAAGACGCTCGGCTGTGGAATCAACCTCGGAAATTCTTTGGACGTGGCGCATATGCTGCAATATAATCCGAACGTAAGCCTTGCGGAATATGAAAAAAGCTGGGGAAACCCGCTGATTGCCAAGGAACAGTTTACGGCAATCCATGATGCGGGATTTCAGACGGTTCGGATTCCCGTTTCATGGGACGAGCATATGGACGCGAACGGAACAATTCAAAAGGAGTTTCTGGATCGGGTTCAAGAAGTTGTTGACATGGCGCTGGATAGCGGGCTTTATGTGATTATTGATACGCATCACGAGGATTGGCTGAATCTTGATCTGAGCAAAAAAGAAGAGATCAAAGACCGATTGTCCATCGTGTGGAATCAGATTGCGCTCCGTTTTCAGAATTATGATTACCACCTTGTGTTTGAGGGCATGAATGAGCCGCGTCTGCAAAACAGCCAATATGAATGGAATAGCGGGACGGCGGAGCTGCGGGATTTTGTGAATGAATTAAATACGCTTTTTGTTTCGACTGTTCGCAGTACAGGGCAGAACAATCAATCGCGCTTTTTAATGATTTGTCCTTACTGCCATCGTGCAGAAGAAGATGCTTTAAAAGGGCTAAAGCTGCCAAATGATGACAGATTGATTGTAGCGGTTCATCTATATGAGCCTTCCGATTTCTGTTTAGATGCAAATTCGGGCAAAAGCTGGGGGAGCGATGCAAACAAACTGCAAGCGATGGAACAGAAGTTTTCTCTGCTAAAGGATTATTTTGTGTCAAAAAATATTCCTGTGGTTATCACGGAATTTGGGTGTGTTGACAAGGGGAATAAACAGGACAGGATAGATTGGACGCGGGATTTTGTGGGATATTGCCGCAAATTTGGAATTTCTTATTTATGGTGGGATAACGGCGGTGATTTTCGGATTTTGAATCGTGAAACAGGCGCGTGGGCATATCCAGAGATTGTGAAAATATTGACGGAGTAAGGCTGCAAAAGTATTTTGCAGCAAAATTCTATTGCAGCAAAATACTTTTTTTGAAAAAATACTTGCAATTTTTTTACAATGCTTTATAATAAATAATGCATTGTATCGTCGCGTGGCTCAGTTTGGTAGAGCGCTGCGTTCGGGACGCAGAGGTCGCAAGTTCGAATCTTGTCGCGACGACTGGCTGAAACCATTGAAAACACTGGACTTTTGAAGAATTGTCCAGTGTTTTTTTATGCCCAAAAAAGGGCAGGGTTAACAAAGTTCCAACAAAATTTAAGAAAAGTGCAAAATATAGCTTTGAGAAAATAACCGTACAATATCGATAAAACTAAATGCTCCTTTTGATATAAAAATAATATGATTAGTATGGGCATTGGTTTCATATTAATAATGAATTATACATATAAAAAGAGCCACTTGAAAAACAAGTGACCCTAGTGTATAATCTACTTAGAAAGGTTATCGGACACGAGTTCCGATGTGCCCTCAGTATGAATATTATTATAAGAAAATAAGCATCACACTTTGCAAGGGTTGGGATGCTTATTTCTTTTTATGATTGTCTATGTAAGACAGAGCCGCAAAGATAACAAGCAATAATGTCAAAATTTCCATTACGCTCATGGGCACCACCCTCTTTCGTAAGACTAGAGGGCGCTATTCAGAAAACCGCATCCTGCTTTCCTTTCAATTATACAATCTCATTATAACATGAATATATATGCTACTCAATCCCAAAAGAGACATTGACCAATTTGTTTAAGCTTGGTATATACTTTCCAAAAATGAAAAGAAAAACCCCCAAACTGTAGTGACGTACAGCTTGGGGGTTCGCTCTTTGTCCAATTCGTTATGCATTGAAGCAGAAAAATCAATTTACTTTTCCTTTTATTCTATTGTCTGCCACGCTCTCCGGGATTGACATACTGCGTCTGATACCCGTGGTTTTGCGCCGGTCTTAAGTCATTCGGGTACTGCGTATCCGCATAAATATCTGTCTGCAACTGTTTCACCATAGCAAACACTTCCCGATAATCGGCAATATCGCAAATCGTCAAGCCATGTGAAGAATGTGAATCATGCGAATTGTATCCGGCATGATTACAAACAGAAACAACATCTCCCACGCCCAGCCACTGATCAAAAATGCCTCTATGAATGTTAATATGAGAAAGGTCCGTAAACGGCTTCATCTCATATGTATAGGAAAATGTTCCGCCCGAAACATAAATTCCCCTGTCGGTAACGATATACTCGGTATTCTTATATTTCTTTACTGCCAAAAAGACGCCTCCAATATAGAGCCATACAGGCATCAAGTGTAACAGGAAAAACGGTATCAGGAAAAACGATGCCCCGCCCATGGCGCCGCCAATGCTCATGCCAAAAATAACGCCAAAATCAATCAACGCCCAAATAAGCGCAAAAGGAAGCAGCGGATTGAAAACGCTTTCCAGTAAAAAACATTTCTTATTCGGTTTCCCTCTCCATAAAATTGTTTCATTTTTTCCTACCATCAGTTCCAGATCCGAACACTGCATTGATAAGTTCCCCCTCTTCTGTTTTAAAAATCTGACGCGCGTACTTATTCAGCACACTTAACAACGCCATACCAAACACGCCACAAGAAATGATTTCACCAATGCCTACCGTTATTGCAAAAAAAATCAGACTTCCCTCAAACCGGTACACATACGCAAGCACAAGCGGTACGACGATTATATTCGCTACAATCGGCGGTACTGGCGCCATCCATTTATATTTTCTGAGCAAATAGGTTCCGACTGCGCCCGCAAGCGTTGCAAGCGAACCAAATACCACATCCAACGGCGCACATCCTGTGAGGATATTGCTCAAAAAGCATCCTACAAACAGACCGGGAATTGCCGCGGGTGTAAAAAACGGAAGGATTGTAAGCGCCTCCGAAAACCGCACCTGAATTGCATAATTTGCCAATCCCAAAGCGTTTGCCAACAGTGTCAGTACCACGTACAAAGCGGCGATTACGCCCGCCTGCGTGATGAAAGTTACTTTCTTGTTCATATTCAATTCTCTCCTTTAGTTTTGTTTTAGGTGAGGAAGGTTTCGAACTCACCGTTGTTATGTAGAAAAAACCTTGATTTTATGGGCTTTTCCAAAGATTTATTATACAGTGATTTTGAAAAAAGTCAAGTACAGGCTCAACTTTTGGCTCAACTTTTGGGAGAGACTGACAAAAAGAGATAAAATTAGACAAAAGAGATTTATATATTAAAGTTTGATGATGGGACAGAGTTACACCCAGATAATGACTTAGGTGGATATATATGCTGGCAATAGAGACTCATTAAACTGGTAATTAAGCACTGATTTGATATTTCAAGGATTTTCTGATCCATATAAAAAGAGCCACTTGAAAAACAAGTGACCCTAGTGTATAATCTACTTAAAAAGGTTATCGGACACGAGTTCCGATATGCCCTCAGTGTAAGTGTTATTAAGAAATAAACATCCTAAACTTTGGACGGTGTTGGATGTTTATTTTTTTATGATTGTCTATGTAAGACAGAGCCGCATAGACTTCTATCAATAATGTCATTACTTCCTAAAAATCAAGGCTTCGCTGTGCTATACAATATATGCTATAAATGCACTAAATCTGGAATTTATTCACACCTTCGATCAAGGTTTCAACCTTTCCTTCAAGGTCTTCCACAATCATACCGGAATCGTCTACCACTTTGGCAAGTTCCGCAGACATTGCCGAGGTCTCCTGCGCAACGGCTGCATTATCCTGCGCAATGTTGTTTAATACAGAAAGGGATTCTGTAACATTTGACCTCTGGTTTTCGATTTCCTTTGTCATCGTGTCGATTGACTGTACGGACGAAAAGCACTTCTTTAACTCCTGATGCAACATATCCATGATATGCTGTGTTTCTGTCAGTGAATTTACCTGTAAATCGACCGCTTCGTTGATTTCTTTCATTGCAGCAACAGATTTTGTCGCATTGTTCTGCAATTCCTCTACCGTCTTGCTGATCTCTTCTACCGAATCTGCGGACTGGCTTGCCAGTTTCGCGATCTCGTCCGCAACAACGGAGAATCCTTTGCCCGCTTCACCGGCTCTTGCTGCTTCGATACTTGCGTTTAATGCGAGCAAGCTCGTCTGGTCTGATATTTCATTGATCAGATTTGCCGCCATATGTATCTGCTCTACAGACTTATTGGTATTTTCTGTCTGTTCCGCCATTGCGGAAATACTTTCTCTCGTCTTGTTATTGATTTCAATCAAGCGTCCCAACGTCTGCATAGACTGCTCGCTGATACGGTTCATCTCACCGGCATTTCCGTCAAGGTTTGTAATTTCCTCTCCCGATTGACTGATCTGGTCAGCCATTACCATAACATTGTCGCTTGCCTCGTCTGTGGAAGCCGCCTGTTTCGTTACATTCAGTGCAATGGCATCTACCGCACTCGACACCTGTGAAATCGACTCTTTCATATTGTTGAATGCGAGGTCAAAGCTTCCCAGTGCGCTGTTTACGCCATTCGATACCTCCATGATGCCTTGTAACAATCCGCGCATGTTGCTTTGCGCGGTCCGCAAAGAGTTTGCCATCTGACCAATCTCATTTCGGCTGTTTACGTTCACATCCGTCGTCAGATTTCCTTCCGAAATCTTCTCCGCAAACTGCTGAATCTTCTTTAAAGGATCTACCATGCGCCT
>JAIEDW010000214.1 GCA_029067805.1 Lachnospiraceae bacterium | reverse complement strand
TCCCAATATACCACGCAATCCCCTTTTCATACTTGTTTTCCGTAATCGCCGGCGACTGCTTGTAAAAGCCTGTCGAATACTCTGCCAAAGTTCTTGCGCCTTTTGGTTCAATAAGATCGCACCACTTTTTGATCAGATATTCCTTTTTTCCGTAAAGTACACCGCCCGTTGCCTCCAATAGACAGTCATACTCGGGTATCGTAATCCCACAAAGCTCACCAAGTCGTCCGGGAAGTTCTCTGTCCGTCATGCATAAATTCGTCGAATCCTTGACGCCTGTGCGCATCGTCAGTATCAGATGCCCGCCGTTTTCCACATAATCAAAATAATGCTGCTCCAACTCGGGTGTCATCAAAAACTGTAACGGCGCAACCACTAGTTTATAGTTTGACAAGTCATCAGTATCCTGTACAAAATCGACAGGTATCTTCTTCTCATAAAATGCCCTGTAATACTTGTAAATCTCTTTCACATATGTCAACTTCGGGTGATGCGGCTGTATCTGAAAGGCATAATTTTGCCGCACGTTATAGACGATCGCCACCTCGGGATTGGGCATACTTCCCTCAAGCAGATCCATATGTTTCGAAAACACTTCCGTCAAATGTTTCACTTCATTGTAAACTCTTCCGGGCTTTCCGCTGTGTCCCAAAATGCCGTGCCAAAACTGCTCCGTTCCCATCGCACAAGTGCGCCACCGAAAAAATACAACAGCGTCCGCACCGTGTGCTACCGACTGCATCGCCCACGCCGAAATCTGCCCCGGTTTGGGAAGTCTTCCCATAATTTCCCAGCCAGCAATTCCGGACTGCTGCTCCATCATCCAGAATGGCTGCTTTTTGTAACTGCGCACCACATCATGCGCTGCCGCTGTCTCATAGAGCGGCTGATGCGGCTGTGGATGCCAGTGTCCTGCGGGATAAACATCATTTGACACAAAATCCAACAGTTCTCCCAAATCGTAATAATTGACTTTATCGTCAAAGCACATATAATTATGCGTAATAAAATGATTCGGGCATTTTTCCCGAATGATATCCGCCTGCCATTTTGCGAAATCCACAATCAGATCCGAGCAAAAACATTTCCAGTCAAGCATCGCGGACGGGTTCTCGCCAACTACCGTCACAAGCGGTGTGCCAATCTGCGAAAATTTGTTATAGCCCTGACTCCAGAATGCCGTTCCCCACGCCTCATTTAACCGCTCTATCGTAGTGTATTTTTGGAAAAGCCACTTTTCAAAATTCAGTCTGCACGCATTGCACATACACAAATCCGCGTGAGAGTTTCCAAGTTCATTGTCAATCTGCCACCCAATCACACCGGGATTGTCCGCAAATTTTTCTGACATAGCTGTCACAAATCGTTTAATGTGCGCGCGGTATACTTCGTTTGACTGGCAATCATGATGCCTTCCGCCAAAACGTCTTCGTCTGCCTTCTCTGTCCACAGGCTGTATCTCGGGATTTTTATCAATGATCCACTTCGGCGGAGCTGCCGTAGGCGTTCCGAGAATCGTCTTGATTCCGTATCGGTCCAATAAATTTACGGCGTCCTCCAGCCATTCAAAATGAAAGTCGCCCTCCTGCGGCTCCATTTTAAACCATGAAAATTCCGCCATTCGCACGACCTGTACACCCATTTCTTTCATCAGTTTTGCGTCCGTTTCCCAACGCTCCCGTTCCCAATGCTCCGGGTAGTAATCCACGCCAAAATGTATGCTCATACGTAACCTCCCTGTTCCATCAACTGCCCCACGGCCGTCACACCAGCTCATTCTCCGTTAAATTTAAAACAATCTTACCAAAGCATTCAATACCGCAAATGCAAGTAAGATCACAGCACCTTCCGCCACAAGTGCCACAACCTTAAACCACTTCCATTTCGCTGTATACGGCAATTTGTCAAGCACGATATCCGAAACGGTAAAAAACAGGAACAGCCAGAATGGCAAAAAGCATTTCACCACGCCGCTTTCCCCGATAATGGTACATACAAGCAGACTAACCCACGCTCCAAAAAGCGCGATTACTGCTGCCGGAAAAATTTTACCTTGCAAGATATTTTTCAATTTCATCCAAAACCTCCTGCGATTCCCAAAAATCATCGTGCCCGATACCGTCCATCGTCACAAAGTTGCAGCCGTTTTTATACTTTTCCACAAGCTTTACGCCGCTTTCATAAGAAACCACCTTATCTACATTTGACACCAGAAGAAGCGGCTTAACATTCACTTTTTCCGCAAATTTCACAGCGCGCATCTTAAAACTCACAAGCCCTCTTAACGGTCCGTGGAACACATTTGCATAACTGTTATACAAATCATAGCCGTCCGCATATGGTGTCAACAAAATCAGTCCCACCGGCTGTCTTTCGCTTGCAACATAATTTGCCACACCAGAGCCGATTCCATATCCCATAAGGATGATATTGCTTACGTCACTTCTGTTTATCAGATAATCATACGCATCAAGTCCCATACGTTTGAGACTCTTTTCGGATGCCGCACCTGTGCTGTTTCCGTACTCCGGATAATCAATACAGACAAAATGATAGCCGCTAAAGGTCAAATGCTCCCTGTCATTTCCAAGCAGTTCCAAGATACGTCCCGCCGCATCCTCGCTGTTTTTACCAAAATAAAGCACAGTCGGAGCGCTTCCCTGTCCGTTTCGCAGCATCCAGCCGCCAAGCGTACCACTGTCAGTATCAAAGCGAATCTCCTCAACGATTCCGCTTTGCGCATACGCATTTAAACTGCGCTCTGCCCTTTGATTGTGCACGGGCGTAAACAGCAACACAGGCGCAAACGCGCAAATCGTCGTGCTGAAAAAAGCCACCAATGCAAACAAAACAAATAGCTCATCCGCCAAAAATTTTTTGGTGACGCCCATCTTCTCTATCACGAAATCATATACAAGTTTTAAGACAAATAGGATTACAGCCGCACTGAAAATTGCAAGTGCCAGTATTTTCACACTTTTTTGTCCAAAAAGCGCAAACCACAATAATGTGATCACGGCACTTGCAAAAATTCCCATCAACGCGGATTTACCTAATTTTTTTAAGTATTCCGTAAGCAGTTTCATGTTTTATATCCTTACAACCAAATTTTCTACAAGCTTCGCGCAATGTGCCGCCGCCGCACGTTCAAATTCAGGGTAATCCATATGCGCACTGCCGTCCGCCTTATCCGAAATCGCGCGGAGCACCACATAAGGAATTTTGTTCAAAAATGCCGCATGTGCAATCGCCGCGCCTTCCATCTCCGCACAGGAACCGCTAAAGAGCTTAATGAGTCTGTCCTTTGTGTCCCCGTCCGAAATAAACTGATCGCCGCTCACCACGCGTCCCTCATACACGCCAATCTCGGGATTGACCTCTGCGCAGACTTCTTTTGCCTGTTCTACAAGCGTTCTGTCCGCCTTGAAAAATGAAGTTTCCATCTGCGGAATAATGCCCGGCTCATAGCCAAGTCCGCTTACATCCATGTCGTGCTCGCACGCATCGGTCGAAACAACGATATCACCAATATTGATTTCGGCGCGAAGCGATCCCGCTACGCCTGTGTTGATGACTGCGTCCACGTTAAATAAATCCGCCAAAATCTGTACGCACATTCCCGCATTCACCTTACCAATGCCACACTGTACGATAACAACTTCTTTGCCATTCAAAGTACCTTCATGAAACTTCATTCCTGCTTTTTCAACGACATTTTTTACTTCCATTTTTGATTTCAATTCTGAAACCTCAAGTTCCATTGCTCCAATAATTCCTATTTTATTCATTTCCATTTTTCCTTTCGTTTATAATTTAATAATTTATATTTCGCAGTATCGCTCATTTCTAACGTGTCTAGTCAGGATAAACAAGTCTCTCTTCCTTGATATCATAAAGCACATTATCAAGATACCGCTTTGCAAGATAATTTGCCATACCAAGATTCATATCAAGATAGTTGCCACAGTCTTTTGGACTTGCCCCTGGCACCTCGTCTTTAAAGTCACGAATAAACTCATACATTTCAACCATCAGCGGCACAATATCCTTTGACTCATAATCGCCTGCAAGCAATACATAGAATCCTGTACGGCACCCCATCGGTCCAAAATAAATTGTCTTATCCCCATACTCCTTATGATTTCTTAAAAAAGTCGCCGCCAAATGCTCAATCGTATGCATTTCCGCAGTATTCATGACTGGCTCCTCATTCGGTGAAGTCATGCGAAGGTCAAACGTTGTGATGGTATTTTCCCCCACTTTATCCTTCCTTGAAACATATACTCCCGGCTGTAATTTGATGTGATCGATTGTAAAGCTTGCTATTTTTTCCATAAATCAATGTCTCCTTTTCATTTTCTTTTATAAAATTCCCTTTTGGGAAATAATTTCAATATTTTAAAAGATAAAATCCCCAAACGCAATTACTAAACTCTCCGGCGGCAAATTCCTGTTCTTGTCCATCAATAATAACTGTATAGATGGGAAATTTGTATTCCTGACCATATAGAGGGTCACAAACTTGCGCAAATTTATGAGTACTTTTCCACTTATAATCAAATATATTGACACCAAATAAAATTGTATTTCCATCAAAACCTGTTATTTCATGTTGCCATGTTTTCATTTTTGGAGATTTCATCGTACTCCCTTCAATCTCAATTTTTTGTGAGTGTATCTATTTCATGTTCTTTAAAATATATATCAAAATAATTTATTTTTCTTCCCTATACTCAAAAACAAACCATTTCTCATTCATGAAAATCTCAATTGTGTCATCCTTTCCATACTGATACCCGAATCCGCTGCCAAAATTAGACTGATTATTATCCGTCGGAATTTCAGAGCCGTCAACCGTTGATGTTATCTGTCCGTCCATATTGCCACAACGCCCTTCGATAGTGCTTTCTTTGCCTGTATCATAATACAATTTATCATTAATCCTTACCATCGGAATTCTATCCCAAACAGTCTTGCTTTCTGCCTGTTCGATCAATGTAATCCGATACACTTCTCCTAATTGCGCCGGATATGATTCCATAATCGAACCGTCGTATTCGATTTCTATAACATCGCCCGCCTGCAGTTGGATTCCTTCTTTATTCGGTATACTGAATTGATCCGAGGAAGCAGATTCGAAAGAACCTTCCATAGGCTCTGCCAAAATTGACGTATCCGAAGATTCCAATACTACAGCCTGAAAAGTCGCTGTTACAAGCTCCTCTTGTTCCGGCAATATAATAGGATCCTCTGTCTTTCCACAAGCGGTAAACAGGAATATTACCATGATAACGGTTAAGAACAATTTACTTTTTCTCATTTAAATTTATACTCCTTCTACAAGCTGTAGCATTTATGTGAATTTATTCACAATGTCATATAACCGCCACATGTCTGCGGTAAATACTTCTAAAATATACCATTTCCACAATCGCCGTAATGCTCCATGAGAAAATATAGAGCAGATACAACGACGGGATTGTCCCAAAGTGAGCAAATATCGTATATACCCATATAATCCTGAATACACAGGAACCCATAATGACAATAATCGTCGGCACAACGCTCCTGCCAAGTCCCCTTGACGCTGCAATCGCGTTATCCATAAATGCGGAAAAAGCGTAGGAAAATCCCATAATAACAAGCCGTTTCATACCCGCGTCAATTACCGCAGCCTCCGGCGTAAACAGTCCCAAAAACTGCCGCCCGAACAGCTCCAACGTAATTCCGATTACCGCACCCGCGCCAAACGAATATACCAACGTAATAAAATAGGTTTTGCGTACTCTGTCCTTATTGCGTGCACCGTAATTTTGTCCGATAAAGCTGCTGCACGCCGTATAAAATGCCGCCATCACATCGTACACCAGTCCGTCCGCATTTGCTGCCGCCGAATTCCCGGCTACCATCGTCGCGTCAAATGTATTGACGCCGAACTGAATAAACAGATTCGCAACTTGAAAAATACCATACTGTACAGCAGAAGGAAACCCCACAGTCAATATCGCAGACGCTTTTTTACCGTTCAGACGAAGCTTGGAAAGTCGAAGTCCATACGCCTCCTTACTGCGAAACAGCGAGATTAAAATCAGGACTGCCAAAATGTACTGCGAAATGATACTTGCCAGTGCAACGCCCGCTACGTCCAACTTGCACACAATGACAAAAAATAAATTGAGTACAATATTTATAATACCTGCCGCTGTCAAATAATACAACGGCTTTTTCGTATTTCCCACCGCACTGAATACCGCGTTACCATAATTATAAATAGCAAGCGCCGGCATACCAAGAAAATAAATCCGAAGATACAATGTCGCTCCTGCAATCAACTCGTCCTTCGTATGCAAAAGCTGTAAAATACCATGTGCAAACAGCAGTCCTACCGCCATGATGACAATTCCCGTAAGCAGACAGATGATAACTGCCGTGTGCGAGGCTTCCTCTACGTCTTTTGGCTTTTTCGCACCCAGATATCTGGCAACCAATACATTCACGCCGCCCGCCATTCCAATTAAAAATCCGGTAAACAGCGTAACAAGCGTTGTCGTAGAGCCGACTGCTCCCAAAGCAATGGAACCTGCAAACCGCCCGACAACGGCAATATCCGCCATATTAAATAGCACTTGTAATAAATTAGAAATCATCAAAGGGAGGCTGAAAACAAATATCTGTTTCCAAAGATTGCCCTTTGTCAAATCCTGTTCCATTTTTA
>JAIEDW010000213.1 GCA_029067805.1 Lachnospiraceae bacterium | reverse complement strand
TCCATGCCACCGTAATAATATTTGTATTTCCCGCCTTGTCAGCCACACTCACCATCACTGCGGGCAGCGGATAAAGCATATTTCCGGGTTTAAACGAAATCTTTGCCATACAAATCCCCTACTTGATTATTCCCCATCTCATCAATAGCTGTAGGACACCCAATGCAACTCCAGAAAAAGACAATATCAGCGACAAAATACTTATGACCATAACAGCGTTTATCTTTTTGCCCAAATTTTTTTCAACATTATATGCAAACATGCTCGCCGCATTTTTGATATCCTCATCGCCTGCCCTGTCGCTCTGCGCATGCTTCTTTAATTCGTCAACCACAACAGCCTGTACATTTCGATACACCTTGACATTTTCTTTGTGCACGAAATCGTCCGAATGACGGAATTTTTCTTCCAAAAGCTCCCTGAGCGCTGCCAGCTCGTCCTGCGCGCCCTTCTCCTTCTCGATGCGCTCCGCCTCTCTCTTTTCGAAATCAGCCTCTCTGTTTCTGGTCTGCTCATCGGTGATGTCGCGCAAAGCCAAGAGCAGCTTTTGCTCATCCTCCTTCATCGCACAGATTTTGTCGGTATTTTCACCGATCATCGTTCCTAGCTGCTCAGAAATCTCTGTATTTTTATAATTTAGCCGTCTTATCTCCTGTAAGATTCGCTCGTATTCTGCCACCTGCAGCTGCAGCTTCTTCATTTCCTCCGCCTCTGCCTGTGCGTTCGCCTTGATTATCTCCTGTGCGCTGAATTTCTGCGCCAGTTTATCGATAAAGTTATCCATAACAATAACGATGCCCCTTCCTTTGTCTGTAAATTTATCATATTGTGTATATAATAACATCTTTTTTATGCGCTGACAACCGTGAAAACGTGTTTCTTTGACTGAAAAACAGGATTTTTTAGCGGTCAAAATACCTTTTCTATAGCGATGAAATTGCCCATTCTTTGTACACACTGCATATATTTTAGGGCAATAATTCCTAAAAAATATACAAATTCACAAACTTATTACACTTTGTTCACAGTTTATTCATATCCCAGTGGTATCGTATATATAGTGAATGAAATCACTACATGAAATCGAATTACACATAGATAAATTTTTTCATAATAGCCCCGATACATTCTGCAAGGAATTGTCGGGGCACTCCTCATTTTATCGATATTCTTTATCGTTCTTATGAAAACAATCTCAGCAAAACAGTTTTCCATACTTAAAAATCCACTTTTGATACCATTTCAGTCTGTTATAAATCTGCATTGCAAGTTCTCTGCATAATTCCTTCGCAAATGCTTCTTCCATTCTTGATACCGCTTTCGGTCTGCCATATGTCGCCTTCTCAGCAATGCGTGTCATATACGCAATGTCCTCCGCCTTTATTGTCGGAAAGTAATCCGCTATCTGCTCGGCCAGGTCTTTCTCCGTACTATCATAATCCACTGCATATCCTGCATAGCGAAGCATCTGTATCAATCGGGAAAAGTGCTCACTACAGTCTTTTTCATAAAAACGTTCCAAATAACGAAAACGCCGACTGCTTATAAAGAACGGAAGCAATATCGCAGTATAGAACAACACGGCCTCCGCCATCCACAACAACGGTTCGTATTCCTCCCAGGAAATGTCATTTTGCTCCCATACGCTTCCCGTATTTTCCTCTACTTCCTCTTTCTCCGGCATTCTTATCGTGATGTCAAAGTCCTGTCTGTATTTTTCCAGTGTATGCTCCCACTCTGTCAGATCAAGTCCCGGATAAGCTGGTCGGATATCTCCATCTGCATTGGGTGTCACCTCAATCGGGATCCACCCGTAATCCTTTAAAAACACCTCAACCCACGCATGTGCAGACTCGTCCGTGACATGCGCCCTATAAAGACCTTTCTCCAGTTGAAAATCCGACGGCTCCACTATATATCCCGACACATATCTTGCAGGAATGCCGTATAAACGATACATCAGCGTCGCCGTCGAGGCAAAATGCTGACAATATCCTTTCCCGCTCTCAAAAAGAAAATATTCTACAATATCTTTATTTAAGGGCGCATTCCCGGGCATCTGCGTGTACGATGCTCCACTCGCCAATGTTGTCGTGATAAACGCCGTAATCTCGTCGAAATCATCTAAAGGATACGCTTCACACAGCTTTGTCAAATTTGGCAGTTTTTCTCTCGGTACATCAAGACATTCCTTATACACAGCCTCCATATACGCGTCCTGCATATTTGCATACCACTGCGCCTGATATGCAAATGCCTTACTCACTTTATTCCAGTCAATTTTCATATCCCCTTGCTCGTAATACCGATAGTCATATCCCGAATAGGTATAATACGTGCTGTATACAGTCCCGCTTAACCACTGTCCGCCGTATGGTTTAAAATAATTTCTGTATTTTCCGCTGACATGTTTGATCGTTACATTCCGACTGTTTCGAATCCCATCTTCGGACAAAAAAGAATTTAACGTATAGTACATGCCTCCGTACAGCGTACTGATCGTATTTCTCCCTTGACGAATTCCCAACGCCTGCGCCACTTGATTGAACAATTCCGCATCATCATCTCTGCTCCACTCTCCCGCATTGTATCGGTTTCCGCTGAATCCGATTAAATACAACGGTTCTGCAGGCAGAATATATGTTTCCACTTCAAGCTGCACCGTTCCAGTCTTATAATCGTTTCCACGGTTAATGTGTCCGTCGGCAACCGCATCATCTGCCCTGCCCGTCAGATACAGAAATGTATTGTGAACAAAGTGCTCCGCCCGATAAGCGGCATGATATAAATTCTCCTGTTGAAACGATACCAGCAAGAATACAAAAGCAAAACATGCGACCGTCAAAATCCCTACTGTTTTCCGCATACCGCATATCAAAAACGACATTTGAAACAAGATTAGAAAAAACACTGCCCTATTGTTTGACGGAACACCTAGAACCGGTCCCACAGTCAATAATGCAGTCATCAACAAACAGGCAATACCGTGGCTTTTCCATACAAACTCCACCAAAAACAGCAACGTTGCCGCAAGCGTCATGACAAGTAAAAGCAAAAAGGTCACATTCTGTGTTTCAACTGCTTCTACTTCCATAAGCACGCGCCACATATATCCTGCCTGATTCCGCAGCACATTTCGTCCTACTAAAATAACGGCAAAAATCCCGGCTCCTGCTATTCCCGCCGCTGCGCCAATCCGCCTGCGATTATAAAAGTATAAATACCATAATCCACCCACAAAGAGCACAATCCACAGGCATACGACGCTCTCCCATACAACAATTCCCGGCAGACCTTCCAAAAAACACAGTAATCCATAATTACCGCAAAGAAACAATATCATTTCCCGATAGTTCTTTTTCCAAATTTTCATAAGTAAACCGATGCCTCAATTCTTCTACATAGCCTTTTACATCATAGCATTCCAAAAGCAGGTTACATTTAAGCAGTCTTTGACGGCATTGTGCCTGCTTTTTCTCGTATGCCGTTTCAATCAACTGCGTTTTCTCTACAAATTCCGACTGATATAACCGCCGCATCATATTTCGATAATCCGCTCCACTTTCCACAGAAACCATCGTAAAATCAGAGCCTTTCGCCTCATACCAGCTGACATTTACATTGTATCCAATCCTTAAAATTCCAAGCACGAGCGCCGATACAACCTCATAAAATCCGTCGCGCCTCTCGCGTTTCCAATCCTCGGGGATCATCATATCCAGCAATATTTCAAAGGCCGTTTCCTCATCCCGCTCAAACTCCTTGATCCAAAGCGTTCCCATCTTCGCGCTCTGGTTCCAATGAATATAGCGCGTCGCATCTCCCACACGATACTCTCTGATTTGACGAATTTCCTTATTCTCGTCACCAAAACGCCTCACACTCGCTCGATGCGCAAATTCTTCCTGGCGGTTTCGCATTGTTTCGGCAGAAAGCAACTGCATTTGCATCGCCTTCGGCTCTGGCAGCACGATCAAATGCATCTGCTCATCCGATGTACAAGCTACGGAAAACGCAGACAGATAATCATACAGATACACTTTGCTGATCTGCACATTCAATATCCCGCAGCACGCGCAGTTAACCTTTAATTCAATTTCTCCCGTTAAGGAAGCGACCGTTTTTGAAACCTTATTTTTCTGAACAAGAACACCCCCATCATCATATACTTTGAAAGGAACGCACACTTTATGAAACGGAAGGATCCCTTTGCGCTCTATTCGTATCAGACACTCTTTTTCGCTTCCCTTTTGCGCCTCACTGCGCTGCACAGGAATTGACAGCCTCATTTTTTTGCGCAAAATGCGTGGGACAAAAAAAAGAAAGACCAGCAAAATCCATTCCATGACAGCCAGTATCATCAATGGCATCTGCCGATACAATCCCGCAATATAAAAAGATGCCGCAGCTATCACGATCAACATCAGTTTCCGCATCAGCTCTGTTCCTTTCTCACGTTCAAATATCCCTCCCTGTTTCTTGTAAAGCAATTAAAAATGCGGCTTTTTCACCGAAGCGGCAATCTCCTCGATAATCTGCTGCTTTTGGGTTTTCTCCGACAAAGACAACGTGATGCGATGCGAAATCACATAAGGAAATTGCTGCGCAACGTCATTTGGCGTACAATAATCCCTGCCGTCAAGCCACGCCTGTGCCTTTGCCATTTTTACCAGCGCGATCGTCGCTCTTGGACTTGCGCCACATTCCAAATACGGGTGGTTTCTTGTTGCCGTAACCAACTCCAACAAATATCGATACACTTCGTCTTTTATAAATACTGTGTGAATTTGTTCCTGCATGGTGCGAAATAATTCCGGCGTTATAACAGGCTGCACCTTGTCCACCTTGTTTTCCGAACTTACAGACTTTGCCATTGTCAATTCACTCTCAAAATCTGGATATCCCAACGTCAGCATCACCATAAAGCGATCCATCTGTGCTTCGGGCAGCGACTGCGTTCCTATACTTCCATAAGGATTCTGCGTCGCAATTACCAAAAACGGCTGCGGAACTGCTCTTGTAATGCCTTCTACCGATACTTTTTTTTCCTCCATAACCTCGAGCAAAGCAGACTGCGTCTTTGGCGAGGTACGGTTCATTTCATCCGCCAGCAGTAAATTACAAAAAACGCTGCCTTCATGATATACAAATCGCTTTTCCTCACTGCTGTATACGGAAAATCCCGTTAAGTCGGAAGGCATAACATCGGGCGTAAACTGCACCCTGCGGCTGTCAAAACCCAACGTTTTCGCAAATGCTGCTGCCAATGTCGTTTTTCCCACTCCCGGAATATCTTCTATCAAAACATGTCCGTCTGCCAAAAAAGCCGTCAAAACTTCCCGCACTTCCTGCTCTTTTCCCAAAATGACCCGATTTACTTCCGTCAGTACCTTCTGCGCCAATTCCACATACATATCCTACCGCTCACTCCTTCCCCTTTTATCTTATCCCAGTTGTTTCACCGTTTCAATTCGCATTTTGTTGCAAAATATATGCTTCATTTCTATATAAAGAATTTACGATTCTTATTGAAATGGACTATATAGTTATGTTAAAATTAAGGACATGTTTTGGCTATGTACCTTTATGGCAGAAATACAGATGGAACAGGAGAGAGATTTTCAATGTTTCGACTATGGGCAAGAATTTTTAAAGATAACCGCATGTTGAAGGATACAGTCATTTGCAACGATACGGATGACACACGCACACATAAAGTTTTTCATGCCATAGAGGAGGTCTGTTATCAGTTTGACCTCGGAAAGCCAATCTGGCTTGACGCAACCGTGGCGGACTTTAAGCGTCACAGCAAAGCACGTTTTACATCGGACAATTTCATCGAAGAAATTGATTTTGACTATTTGGAAATACAAGTGATCGAAGAGGACTAAAGCATTTGTGCTTTGGTTCTTTTTTTATACAATTTGATGACAAAATGCCCAATTTCCAAGATTTACACAATAACTTTTCCTACAAAATTAATAAAGTTGTATTTCATTAGTTGACATTGCATATGATAAGGAGTAGTATTATTGTAATCACAACATAGTTTTTAATACTATATGTATCATTTATAAAAACCAGTTTCATTTTAAAAGGAGGAATCATTATGCAATTAACAATCCGTGAACCCGGCAGCGCCATTACTCATTTTATTGCATGCCTTATGGCATCAATCGCCGCATTACCCCTCATCTTAAAGGCAAGCAGCGGCACAACCACAATGGCATTGGCAATCTTTGCCGTCAGTATGATTTTACTCTACGGCGCAAGCACGCTCTACCACAGTGTCAATGTCAGCGCAAAGGCACTAGGCATTTTTCGCAGAATCGATCATATGATGATTTTCGTTCTGATTGCTGGCTCTTACACTCCCGTATGCCTGATTATACTCGGCGGAAGTTTGGGATATTCTCTACTAGCTCTTGTATGGGGCGTTGCCATTGTCGGAATGTTGATCAATATCGTTTGGATCACCTGTCCGAAGTGGTTTTCTTCGGCAATTTATATTGCGATGGGTTGGATCTGCCTTTTGGTATTCGGAACACTTTGGAACACGCTTCCCCATGCAGCGTTTGGCTGGCTTCTTGCGGGCGGTATTATCTACACAATCGGCGGCATTATTTATGCGATGAAGCTCTCTGTTTTTAACTCGCTCCATAAGTATTTCGGTTCTCATGAAATTTTCCATCTCTTTGTCATGGGAGGCAGTATTTGCCACTT
>JAIEDW010000212.1 GCA_029067805.1 Lachnospiraceae bacterium | reverse complement strand
GATTTCAAGGTCGATGCCTACCGCATCCTCCCACTGCTTCTCCAAATCTGCCTGTCCATTGTCAAGCGATGCCGTCAGGGTACCGTCAACAACCATGACAAGCTTGTCAAGTTGATAATCACCACTTGCGGTCGTATCACCTGTCGAAGGAGCTGCGCTGTTTTGCGTATTTCCCGTGTTATTGTTGTCTGTTGCAGGTGTATCTCCGCTATTGGAACCGCATGCTGCGAGCGACGTTACCATAGCGCCTGCCAAAAGGACTGAAATTAATTTCCTTTTCATATGTAACCTCCTGTTTTGTGTTTAATTTACATTGCAACGGTCCGCAGGTTTGTAAAAATGCCGAATCGTTTCTATGTTATTTTTATTCTATCACTGCCGCAAATGACATTTCTTCTGTACAGACATTCACTTCTTGCGTTTTTTTAGATTTCAGACATTTCTATTTCTACATAAGTATGATATGGTTTTTACAGTTTATTTCCTGCAAATTTCCGTATTCCGAGCAAAATATTTCATCAATTAGGAATTGATTTTAGGAATACGGTTCCATTTTTTGTTGATTGTGGGCGTGTTTTCGTTGTGTTAAACTTCAAATTACAAAAATTCACTGCCGATCAAAATTTTGTGGAATGTCGCTTTTTCATACAAATTCGATTCAGGGTTTGGACAGAAATTATAATTTAGATGCAAAGGAGGAGTTTATATGCCGCTTCCATTAAAGCCCGGATATAATTTTAATTTTGCGCGGCTGCGCCGCCCACCGCATTTTGAAATGCCTTCTGCGGAGGCGTATACGGACTTTTACGGTCTTTCCTATGTCGTAAGCGGAGAACGTATGGTCTATTCCCCCAACGGCACGACAATCCTGCAGCAAGGAGATTTGAATTTTATTCCGCGTTATGTCTATACGCGCTCTACCCCTGTGGCAGAGAAACCATTTGAATTTATTCTTTTGAAATTTACGGACGCATTGCTTTCCGACCTGTTAAAAGTGATTGGTACAGATACGTATAACGAGCTTTGTGAGGAATCGATCATTCGTTTTGAAAAAACGACACAGAATAAAATTGTTTCTATTTTGAATGAGATGGAAGCTGAGTGGAACAACTATAATGTCTATTCGGAACTAATCTTAAAGGGATTGCTGTACCGACTCATTATTATATGCCTGCGGGAGCGAACCATTGGCGGAATGCCGATACATACGTTGGAGAAAAAGCATGACTGTCTTTCCAACGCTATAAAATATATCAAGGTGCATCTGCGCGAAAATCCTTCCTTAGTAGAAACCGCCAAAGGGATTCATGTTTCGCCGTCGTACCTGTCAAAAATTTTTATCAACCAACTGCACACCTCTTTTTCTGATTTTGTATTAAACGAAAAAATGCAGTGTGCACAGAAACTCCTTGTCAATTCCAAGCTGAGTATGACGCAGATTGCTTTGGAAGCCGGGTTTTCAAGCAACGCTTACTTTAGCGACTGCTTTAAGCGCAGCATGGGAATCTCGCCGACGCAGTTTCGTAAGGAAAATGGAAATGGATGAATTTCTTTTGCAAATTTCCTTCAGAGAATGCCTTGCATTCATATATGGTCTGTACTAAAATGAAAGTACTTAGAAAAACTTGAAAATTTGAAGTGCAGAAAGGAGTGCATTTATGGCATTACCATTGGAAAAGAATTATACGATCGAAGATATCTACACGCTTCCGGACGGACAGAGAGCAGAATTAATTGACGGGCAGATGTATATGATGGCGCCGCCGGTGCGGATTCATCAGAAACTAGTTTCGCAATTTACTAAAATCATTGGCAGTTATATTGATAGCAAACATGGTGACTGCGAAGTCTACCCTGCCCCGTTTGCAGTCTTTTTAAATGAAGATGATAGAAACTATGTCGAACCGGACATTTCCGTTATCTGTGATAAAAATAAATTAAACGAAAAAGGCTGTAACGGTGCACCGGACTGGATTATTGAAATTACTTCTCCCTCCAATCCGGAACATGACTACGGCATTAAACTTTTTAAATACCGCACTGCCGGTGTTCGGGAGTATTGGATTGTAAATCCGGCAAAGAAGACCGTGACCGTTTTCGATTTTGAAACCGATGAAAAATCAAATCAGTATTCTTTTGATGATACGGTTCCTGTGTGTATCTATGAAGATTTGAATATTCGTGTTGAGGATTTGCTTTCATAAGTTAATAATAATATGCGATAATACACATAAAAAATGGAGCTTAGCTCCATTTTTTATGTTATGGTTGTTCTTTTATATGTGCAAGCGCTTCTTTCAAAAGCATTTCAGCTTCTATCAATTCTTCCGTCTTTGTAATCGTTATAGTGGCTCCTGTAGCGGACGACGGTTTCGGAATATATAGATATATAATTTCATCTTGTGTGATTGGCTTATTATGAAACGCAATACTGCCAGAAGATCCACTCGCACTACTGTATAGAGCACTATCTGCCCCTATGATCTGACTGTTCTTCATATAATAAGCAATCCCCGTAAATCCAACGCTATCCTCTCCGGAATATACAATTTCAATATTATAGAACCCTGATTCGGGTATTGAAATTGCAGTCAGCTTATTGTTTTTCTCTCCAAAATCTACCTTATTTTCACCCACCAAAAGATTTTGCGGTTCATCTGCTAACGCAATTGTAAATTTTGCCGACATAAGACTGTTGGTTGAGGATGTACCAATATAAACTGTGTCATCCTTCTTCAAAAACATTGTTTTGGTACTTCCTGCACTGACAGACACACCTTCGTTATCCGTAATATCCATATATAACTTATTGAAATAGGAACCGCTCTCACTTGTGAATATGTAAAGTCCTGTGTTTTTCGCAGTATACGAATATTCTTTTAGATGCTCTTTGTCAAATGTTTCATCAATGGAATCTCCTTCCATCTGAACAAACTCTATTTTCTGCACTGTTATACTCGTCGACTGCTCCTCATTTGAGGTTGTATATAATGCAACATAAATTGTTTCACCGGCTTCATAATATCGTTTCTGAAAATTATCGATCTCACTCGAATTCGTAATCTCATTATAAAACTCCACATTACTTAAATCCGTGCTTTTCTTGCTGATTATATATCTTCCTGCCTCCGGCGCGGTAAAGGAACACCATGTATATCTGCCGCGAAAACTTGATTCCCCACATGCCGCTACAGGAATATTCTCTGTGGCGCCAACCTTAAGTTCCACAGGTTTTACCGGAGCAATTCGGAGCGTTACGTTTACTGGTGTTTCACTTGTAGTAGATACCCTAAAATAATACCTCTCATTTTCGTCCATCGATAATTCTTGATAGCCGTTTGCCACTTTCCAAGTGTCAGCAGTGGCATTATGACCATAGGAAACAGTTGCATCTGCATCCGCTGTATCCACAGTATAACTGATAACGTATCTCGTATCTGCTGCTGCCGTGTACATATAATATGCCGGACTTTCCTTTGTCACCTCTACCGATTCAGATGCATCTCCCGACAATTTAGCGGGAAGCTCCACTGAGCGTGTAAACTTTGCAACGCCACCTTTATCTTCGTGTTCTTGAATATAGATTGTCTGACCTGCTTCCAAATCAATCGCATACAAATCTGAATTCATGTCGGGGGTGTTATTTCCTTTTATCTCATCGCTGTATGAGGAATAAACACTTCCTTCCTCCATATCTCTCTTAAATATATAAGTATCTGTTTCCGGCGCTGTAAAAGAATACCACTTTCTCTCGTTTCTCAGAAGCGAAATCGGTAGGGGCGTATTCATCTCCAAAGGCGTTGCCGTAAGCTCTTTTACGACAATTGTTGCCGTTGTTGTAATCTCTTTATCATCCTCCCCTAGTCCCAAATCGTCTGCGGATACCTTAAAGAGCCTCTGTTTCGAATAACCGATAGACTCCCCATAAAAATCATATGTGCCAATCGATGCAAATTTGTTTGATGCAGATGTCTTTCTATGTTCCAGATCTATGTACCAAAATGCTGAAAGCGTATGTGTATCCGTCTCTTCCCCGTCCGTTCCGACATTCGGCGTTACTACAGATTGTACGATATAATTTCCTTTTTGGGGCGGCGTAAACGTGTACCAATACTCTTCGCCGTTCTTTGCGGTAATTGACAGCTCTTCCCCTATCGTAAGCTCCGTTGCTGTAACCTGTGTCAAACTTACTTTGACATTTGCCGCGTCGCTTCCTTCTTTATTTGTCGTAATCTCTACATAAACGGTATCTCCCACTTTTACATCCGGATCATAAGATTCATGGTCTGACACGATAATCTCATTCTTCTCAATCGTCGTGATCTCGTTTTCTTCGATTGCATTTTGATAATATCGCAAATTCACGTCATATGCCGCATCCGGTTCTGTCGGAACTGCCGAAAAACGATATCTGCCCGCATCCGGAAGCGTAAAGGTTACCCATCTTCTGCTGTCTGCATTGACAGAGATATTCTTTTCCTCGCCAACCGAAAGCTTTACGGGGATTTCCGGCGTCACAATGATGGTTGCGGTTGCTGCCTCGGACGCACTGATTCTTAACACAATCTTCTGACCTGCTTTCAGCGTCATTCCGCCGCTAAAATCATTGTCGTTCTTGGTAGTGTTCCAAGCCGAATTATTCAGTTTTTTAAGACTATCATAATATTTTACGGTAAGCGCGCTTGTCGCGTCTTTGGAACGAAATGTGTACAAACCGTCTTCCGCCGCCGTGTAAGTATACCACTGTTCTTTGACTTTGTCAGTCAATGTGAGTGTTGCGCCGTCAACCAGTTCAGACGCATTCCTCTTCTCAACATATAATGTATATTTACCCGCAGGGACTTCCAGATAAACCAATTCGCCCATGCTAAGTGAAATATTACGTTTCCAGATACCGCCATCCAGCGTTGTATTATATTTCTCTTTGCCGGAATCCGTATCTGAATTGGGATATAAATTATTATTTTCATCCCTCATCAACAATGATGTCCTTCCCAAATTCGGCAATTCTTTTGAATAAAAGCTGTAAACATTATCCTCTGTCGCCCGAAACGCAATAATCTGTTTTGAATCACTGTCAATCGGAACATAGCCGTCATCTACCGTGAAGCTTGCGCCTTGCTTTGTATAATCGCTTACTTCTATTGTAAAAGCGCCGCATACCTTAAAATAAAAGGTTTCTCCCTCACGCATCGAAAAACGATAATGTTGGGTAACATCAGAAACAAGCACTCTCCGTGTTTCTGAAGAACACAAAACTTCCTTCAGATCACCCTCACAATTAAATTGATATGTTCCAAATGCAGGAGCCGTAAACTTCACCCACTTGTAATCATAATCTGCATTATCAAGCTCGGAAGCTGTTACGCGCACAGGATTCTGCAATGTAAGAACCTCCATTCCCGAGGTATAATACGGGTCATAGCGAAACGGATATTCCCACGTAAACTCATAATTGCCGTAGTATGTTTCGGCATTTCCCACTGCCTTTACAAAGACCGGCCATCTTGCAAACACTTTCTTTGTAATCTTTGAAGTCACTTCAATCTCGGTAACGCCGGGCTTTAAGGCATTCAGCTGTGCTGTATAGGTTCCCGCTTTTGCTTTTACGGTTGCTACCTTTGGATTAGAGCTCTTCCATGTTACAGTATCGGTCATTCTGTAATTCGCATTGTCCGTTACTGCTGCCCTCAATGTATATGTATTTCCGGAGGTCAGGTAGTCTCTATACCGTAAAGTTGTATTATATGTTGCAAGGCTTCCCGCTATGCTATAAATATACACAGTTGCCCCGCCATAAGAATCGCTTCCGAGATTACTGTAACTTGCCGGAAAATCCGTTGTCTTTACTGCTTTTTTTACAGGTTTTGCCGAAGCTTCGCCTGCACACAAAGTTGTCACGGAAACATTATACTTTGAAAGGCGTACAATCCTGTCACTCTGGTAGTTCACTACTCGCGTAAACATCTTCTTCTTTCCGTCATAGCTTGTATAGTTGACGGCATCATACCGCGGGCTGGCTACAAGGCTTCCTCTCGCATCTGTTATGTTAACCCTGTATTTCACACCACTTAAGTAAGTTTCCACAGGATATGAGAAACTGATCGTAAACCGGTCATCCGCAATATTCGTAATTTTTAAATCTTTTACCGGCTCAATCGGCGTGGACTGTATCTTGAGCGAAGCCGAGAGTGTTCCGTCGTTTAACGCAATGCTGCATACTGCATTCGGCTTTTTCGCATAAATGTAATAATCCCCGTCTCCGGTATATTCGAGATAAAAATTGCCTTCATTGTTAATCTTTGTTACTTCCTCCGCCGAAATCGTAAGGTTTGGCTTGTAGGTTGTGCCGAGCAATCCTGTGTTCTGATAATCCATACCAGTAATCGCCGTCTTTCCTTCGGAGTATGTCAAAAGACTCGAAAGATATAATCCCTTCCCGACTGCAAGCTTTGTGTCCTTTGCCTTAATGCTGTCTGCGACTGCATAAATATTTAATGTAACTTGCGCTTTTTTCTCCTTTGCTGCTTGATCGTATACGATCACATATACTTTTCCGACACCCTTAAACATAACCTTTCCTGTCTTGTCAACAGTCGCAATATCCGTCTTTTTGTAATATTTGTCACCGATGTATGTGTAGTTTCTAAAATCTCTTATATCGGAAACATCCACTTCATCAAGACCATCCGGTTCAGAGCTTACCGCGTAGACAAGCTTCGGCGCTGCAAATGTCTTTTTGTATGTTTTATCCAAAGGCAGTGTAAGCCATGATTTATCCGTGGTATCTGCCGCTGCATCAATGTCGATTGTCGAAAAGCGTCCCTCCGTATAAAGCTGTTCCGTCTTGTCAGTAAGTTTTACATCCTTTGTGTCTACAAAATCGCCGACATCATTCTTCGCGTACAATCTTAACGCTTCCACCTGCGGCATTGTCGTCTTAAAGGTCTTTACTGTTCCTTTTGCCGATAACTGCACACAGGAACCGTCCTCAAGCGTACGGATACCGCTCACATTTCTCACATAGATCGTATACTCTCCGTTTGCGGAAAGACCACTTATTTTCTTTTCTACGGTTTTTGTTTTTGCATTCGCCTGCTCATTTACATAATACTGCGGCTGCACTGCAAAAATGCCCTGCCACTGACCGTTGTTTATCGAGCGGATCAGTGTTTCAAAATCTTCTGCTTTCTTTTTTCCCTCAAGAATATATATTTCTCTGCGGTATCCGTTTGAGGGTTTTGTATATGTAAAAGTAACATTTTTGTCTGATGCCACTGCTTTCTTGATCGCGGGCGCCGTCACATCGCTTACGGTAATTGTAATCTTCGCCGTTTTCGCTCCATCAATCTTTGTCTTTATGCCGTTTACAAGTTTTACGGGCACTGCCGTAATTGTTGCTTTACCAGGCTTTAGCGCCGTCGCATAGCCCACAATGTCAATTTTTTTGTTGTCATTTGTCGCAACGCTGATAACGTCCTTGCCCTGTATCACCTCGTAGTCAATATAAATCACATCATTTATCTGTGCCTTTTTAATCTTCACATCAAGCTGCTGCTCATCACCGACAGCCATCTTTGTGTTGACGCCGTTAAACGAAAGGCTCTTTGGCGCTACCGCTCCGGTAAGGTCCTCCGCCAATACAGCATTTGTAAAATCTATGGTGTAATTTTCCGTATATCCGTTTTCCCATATGATGTCAAAGCTTTTTGCAGTTCTTTCTTTTACAGGGAATACTACTTCTATGTAATTGTTTTTTGTCTCTAGAATAAATCCGCCAGCTGCTTCGATACTGCTTCTGTAGATAAAGTTCTTGGTGTATTCTTCAAGACAGCTTCCGGTATCCTCACGAAACTCATACGGTGCATTAATCCGGATTGCAAAATAATTGCCTTCACCGCTGATTGGATTTTCGTAGTTGTCTGTCGTGTCAACATCCTTTATATACGGAATATCATTTGTCGGAATAATGATCACTGCAGCTCCATCAACACGCCGTGCAAACGTAGATACGGATGCGCCTTCAAAACTTACTGTCCCTGCTGTGGAATTTCCTCTGCGTGTTGCGCTAAAGATTGTCCTCGCATAGGTTACATCATAGTTTCTGCTGTACGGATAAGCAAGCGTTCCCGCAAATTTCACTGCGTATTCCTTGCCATATTTGATATATCCATTATATGCGTTTTCCGTTCCCTCTTTGCTCACAGTCGCCGACAATGTGTTGTAATCATGCTCTTCGTCTGCATCATAAGCATATGCGCCAAAACCGAGCGTTTTGGTTCCGTTGTCCGTATTCGTATATACCGGCGTACCGTATTGGAACGCTTCCACATCCGCTTCCACATATCCCGAAAACAATGTTTTCGACAGGTTATAGATGATGCCGTCATTGTTGTTTTTCGTATTCGTACCTGCGGGTATATCTTCTGCCAAAACAGGCGTTACCGTAAGCGCACGCTTGTTTATCGTATACGCGATATCTACATCTGTAAATCGGTATGTGGCATCGGATGGCAGATACAACGTAACCGTATAGTCACCGCCGTAAACCATTTCGCTAAATGAAATCTTTTGATTCATTTGCAGGTCTGTAACGGCAAACTGCGGCCGCTCCTTCAGTTCATATACTTCACCTGTAGATACCGTTTTTGCAGTAAACGCTTCTTGAATTGCGTCCCATGCCTCATTTTCGGAAGCATAGAACGGTTTTCCGTCATACTCCTTTGTCGTTGCGAGCTTCTCGGCATCGATCTCAAACGCAATCGCAACCGTTCCAATCTGCTCCTCGTATACCGCAATGTTTGCAAACGCATTATGACACGCTTCCGTATATGTCGGCGTCGGACTCATTTCGGCATCGTATACAATTTCATAATTGGTATAATTGCTGTTGCTGCCTGCAAGCGTCACACCAAGTCTGTATGTGTCTGAGCCTGTTATTTTGAAAATATCCGCATCGCTTAATTTTGTATACAACTGTTTCCCGTTCTCGTCCTTTGCGGGCTGGTCATTCTCGTCAAACACGGCTTGCTCCACATACCAGTTCAATTTATAACGGTTTGTCTTGCTTTGATACTCCGCATCATTGAGCGCCCCGTCGAACGGCGTTTGGAACCAGTCCAAACGATTCTGCTCTGTCTGGAACGCTGCCGTATATTCATTGTCCGGCACAACATAAACGTTATACTCTCCGTCATAATGCACGTTTCTTGTATAATCCGATATTGTTTGATTCTTGTAAGCTCCCGGTATCTCCCCGATATCGACAACAAGCAGCTGTTTCTCAATCCGGTAATAGATCTTCTCTGTCTGCGTTTCATATCCCGTCTTTTGGAAAACGATCCCAAGCATATACTCGCCCGCGTCGGTCGGTATATTGTTGCTTGTTCCGCCTACCTGTGATTTTTCGTCAACTTCCCATCCCGTCTGTACCGGATTATCGGAACCGGTTTCATCATATACCGCTTTGACGCTATTGATTTTATACCAGGTGTATCTGATCGCGGAATCGTAATTTTTTGCAACCTCCTGACCGTCTGTCGACGTGACAACCGCTTTCTTATATTCGTTTCTTGACGGCGATGCATAGAGCGTTTTGCCATCATATACCTTTGACACAAGCTTCGTAGGGTTGTATAAATCATTCAGGTTTGTTGTATTAAAATTCTGCTGTAAGATGCCGGTTACATCTATTTTTGTTTTCGTTACATCCGCAACAGGCACAACTGCATAGTTTGCCGCAAGCGCCTCCTCGGTTATCACGATGGTATGGTTCTTGTCCTCCGCAGCGACATCACTGCCGTTTACGCTGACTCTCTTATTGCTTACCTCAATGCCTGCTTTTGTATAAACAGTCTTTTTTCCTGTAAAGACAAGTCTGTAACAGTATTTTGACGCTTCGAGCGGTTCATTGTTATTCTCCGTCCATATTTCTTTTTGGGTTGTTTCATCTTTTACCGGATTTCCGCTCGCATCTTTTTCAGCGCGAATCAACCGGAATACCGGCTCATACGATTGTCTTGTATTTGTTGTGCCATTATCACTGATATCATCATAGGAAACACCCCAGAAGGTATCCCTGTCAATCTTCACTTCCCCACTCTTTTCGTTCAAAAGCGTATAGTCCGCATATTTTAACACATCCGTCTCTGACATGCCAGTATAGAATACTTCCGCACCATCCTTTAATGCGGGCGCAAGGGTAAGCGGAGCCCTCTCAATGACGACTCTTATATAATCGCTCTCCTTACATGCCTTGTAAATCTTCGCATCGTCCTCTGTGGGATAATAGCGGAAGCCGAGATAATATGTCCCCGCCGTCTGCGGTTCAAATGCAGCGCCTTCACCAAGCTCCTTTTTCGCACCATCAAACCACACCTCGGTGACTGCCGCGTTGTCAATCGCTACTCCTTCGTCTGTGTTTTCATCACCCGCTTTGACTATTGCAGTCAATTTATTTTTAATCTCAGTTTCATAGCTGATCTGCTTTTCTCTCGTTTCATCATAGACCTTTGCAATCTGTTCTTCCGGGTTCTTCTGCGCAACCTCAATCCATGTTTCAATACGTCCATAGCTTTTAATCTTTAAAACGGTTTCTTCCGAAATCGCATAATTTAACGATACGGTCTGTTTCAAAACAGGTTTTACGGAAACCACATAATCCGTTCCTTCCAAAAACTTTACGTCATCCGCAAGCGGCGTTTCCATCCGGTATGCATCATAAACTGTTATAGAATCGCTATCAATATATGTTGTTTTTTCGTCTGTGACATCTTCCGTGTCCGTTGCCTTCCAACTTGTTCTTTCTCTGCGTAAGGGATACCGAAAATCCTTTTTAAACGCGCCGACTGTGGTTCCGGGCACGACCTCATACGCATCCGGAAAGTCAACCGAAAGCTGCCTTTTTGCGATGGTAAACGATAATTTTGTTTCCGCCTTTGCGCATGTGTTCTCAACTGCATCAAGCGTCACCATAAGCGTATAATCGCCTGCCTCTGTGGGCGCAGCGTTTACGGCTAAATCAGCGCCGTCCGCCTTCTGCCACTGATACTTCAGACTTTCTGCCAAAGAAGCGTTTGTGTTACCGTCTACTTCCACCTTGATATAGGAAGACTTTATACTTGTAAGCAGATTTGCAAACGGGTCGGCGTTATTTTCGTCATACTTTACCGAGATAATCTTTTTGTCAATGTCATATTGATAAGAGCTACTACTATTGCAATAACTTCTTAACGCACTCTCATCTACGACAATTTTCGTGTCAAGCACCGCAACCGTATTTTCTGCGTTTTCCGCTGTATTTTCTACATTGTCGTCCTTTGCATCAACATTTGTTGTCTGTGTTACGTTTTCAGAGGGTTCTTCCGGTCCTTCTTTTGCTGTCATTCTTTCATCGTCATTTGTATCGCCATTCTCCGGCGTATTCCCTGCTTCATTTTGCGCATCGTCATTTGTATCTTGTGCATCATCATTTCCGTCACCCGTTTTTGTTTCTTCAAGTGCGGTTTCTTCGACAGTTTCCGTGGCAAGAGCGGTAACAGGCGCTGTTTCCAATACCATTGCAACACTTAAAATAATTGGCAAAACATGCTTCCATAGCTTTCGTTTGAACATTATGTGTAATCCTTTCTCTTTCATTGATATGTGGTGGCATTTTCAAATTTACTGCTTATATGCAATGCAACATATTAAGTATATCATTCATTAAATGTTTAGGAAATATCAAATTGTTATAAACTTTTGTTTATTTTAAGTGAATAAGCAGCATTTTTGCCAAAATATGGTTAAGAGGGTTTGGAATAGATTTTGCAGTATAATGAAAAACAGGACAAAACCCAATCAGATTTTGTCCTGTAATATCTTAAAGTTCGTTTTTTGCACATGCAAGCGCCGCCGCGATCACATCGTCCATGTCGTAATACTGATACTGCCCGAGCCGCCCGCCGAAAATAACATTTTTTTCTTTCTCGGCAAGCTCTTTATATTTTGCATAAAGACTATTATTTTTATCATCATTCATCGGATAATAAGGCTCGTCTCCGCGCACCCATTTTTGCGGATATTCTCTTGTCACCACTGTTTTGGGCTGTGTGCCGAATTCAAAATGCTTGTGTTCTATGATGCGTGTGTAAGGGGTCTTATCATCAGTAAAATTGACCACGGCATTCCCCTGATAGTTTTCCGTATCCAAAATTTCCGTTTCGAATTTAAGTCCCCTATATTCAAGCTCACCAAGACGATAATCAAAATACGCGTCAATCATACCCGTAAATACGATTTTTTCCGCCTCCGCGGCAAGCGCTTCCCTGTTTTCCAAAAAGTCCACGCCGAGCCTTACTTCGATGCCCTCAAGCATGTTCTCGACCATGCGCGTGTACCCTCCAATCGGGATTCCCTGATAGGTGTCGTTGAAATAATTATTATCGTAGGTAAACCGCACGGGAAGGCGCTTTATGATAAACGCCGGAAGCTCCGTTGCCTTTCTGCCCCACTGCTTCTCTGTATAGCCCTTTACAAGCTTTTCATAGATATCGCGCCCGACAAGGGAAATCGCCTGTTCCTCAAGATTTTTCGGATTGTCAATGCGGCTTTCTTTTACCTGTTTTGCAATCTTTGATCTTGCTTCATCCGGCGTCACAACGCCCCACATTTTATTGAAAGTATACATGTTAAAAGGCATACTGTAGATTTCCCCGTGAAAATTTGCCACAGGGCTGTTTGTGTAACGGTTAAATGTGGCAAACTGTTGTACGTAATCCCAAACCTCCCGATCGCTCGTATGGAAAATGTGCGCACCGTATCGATGCACCTCAATGTCCTCAGTCTGCTCCGTGTAAATATTTCCGCCGATATGCGGACGCCTGTCTATTACCAGGCATTTTTTTCCTTTTTTCTTTGCCTCATGCGCAAACACCGCGCCGAACAGTCCGGCGCCAACTATTAAATAATCGTACATGGCATCTCCTTCTAATTTCGCTATTAATTGTAAAACTGCAACTATATTTTCCATATTATTGGTTTCTAGTATAGCAAGAATCGCGAAATAATACAATTATATATTTATTTTTGCTTGATAAGATTGGCGCTAACGCTTTATACTATAGACAGTATTAAAATACCGTATAAAAATAAATTCGGCAGGAATGGAGGATTATAATGAATATTGTTTTGTTGTCGGGCGGTTCGGGACAGCGCCTGTGGCCTTTGTCTAACGACATCCGCTCCAAGCAGTTTATTAAGATATTTCACAAGGAAGACGGCGAGCTGGAATCCATGGTGCAGCGCGTATACCGCCAGATTAAGGAAGTGGACGAGGAGGCGGAGGTTACCATTGCGACTTCAAAATCGCAGGTTTCTTCCATTCATAATCAATTAGGCGAAACTGTTGGCATCAGCATCGAGCCGTGCAGACGGGACACCTTTCCGGCGATTGCGCTTGCTGCGGCATACTTAAAAGACGTAAAGGGGATCAAAGAAGACGAAGCTGTCGTTGTATGCCCTGTTGACCCGTATGTAGAAAACGACTATTTCGAGGCGTTAAAAGAACTTGGAAACCTTGCCGCAAAAAGCGAGGCAAACCTTGTGCTGATGGGAATCGAACCGACTTATCCGAGCGAAAAATACGGCTATATCATTCCCACAGATTCGGAAAATGTAAGCCGTGTTTCGATGTTTAAGGAAAAACCGACCGTGGAGCTTGCGCAGGACTATATTGCAAAAGGCGCACTCTGGAACGGCGGCGTATTCGCGTTCCGACTGGGCTATGTTTTAAAACGCGCCCACGAATTGATTGAATTTACGGATTACAACGATTTGTTTGCAAAATATGATACGCTGACCAAAATCAGTTTTGACTATGCCGTTGTCGAGCATGAAGAATTGATTGAAGTTATGCGTTTTCGCGGCATGTGGAAGGATATCGGCACATGGAATACCTTGACGGAAGCGATGGACAGCAACGCGGTCGGCGAAGCGCTGTTTAACGAAACATGTGAGAATGTGCACGTCGTAAACGAGCTTGATGTGCCCATTATCTGTATGGGGTTAAAGGACACGGTCGTTTCCGCGAGTCCGGACGGAATCCTTGTTTCGGACAAGGAACAGTCAAGCTACATCAAACCGCTTGTCAATACCTTGGAGCAGAAAATCATGTTCGCGGAAAAATCTTGGGGAAGCTTCCGCGTGCTGGACATGGAAGAGGAGAGCGTGACGATCAAGGTGACGCTTCAACCAGGACATCAAATGAACTATCACAGCCATGAGCACAGAGATGAGATTTGGAACGTGATTTCAGGAGAAGGACGCACAATCGTTGACGGAATGGAACAGAAAGTAAGCGCGGGAGATGTCGTAACGATGGCGGCAGGCTGCCGTCACACCATTATCGCAGACACAATGCTTCAGGTAATTGAAGTACAGCTTGGTAAGGAGATTAGTGTTCATGACAAACGCAAGTATGAACTCGAAAGCTAAACCGTTTTTATTAAAGCCCGCGGGGAAAGACTACCTTTGGGGCGGAAGCCGTTTAAACGATGATTTTTCTAAAAGAATCGATATGAAGCCTCTGGCTGAAACGTGGGAATGTTCCACGCATCCGGACGGGCAAAGCCTTGTTGCAAGCGGTTCATTTTGCGGAATGCTTTTATCAGACGTGTTGAGGGCGCATCCCGAATTTTTGGGAACGCATCCCGAAACAGAAGGCGAACTGCCGATTTTGATTAAATTTATCGATGCAAAACAGGATTTGTCAATTCAGGTTCACCCCGATGACGCCTATGCATCAGCACATGAAAACGGTCAGAGGGGCAAAACAGAACTGTGGTATGTTCTCGATGCCGCTAAAGACGCGAAGCTGGTCTACGGTTTTTCACATGATATTCGTCCGGATGTACTGCGAAACAGTTTATACAGAGGAGATGTGGAGAAATATCTGCAAAAAGTGCCAATTCATAAAGATGATGTATTTTTTATTGAGCCAGGAACCGTGCACGCGATCGGTGCGGGAAGTTTGATTGCTGAGATTCAGGAAAGCTCTAATCTCACATACCGTATGTATGATTACGGGCGTACCGACAAGAACGGAAAAGAACGCGAACTGCATATTGAAAAAGCGATGGATGTTGTCAACACAAAAGGAAGCGCCACGCCAAGACAGCAGATCCGCGTTTTGAAATATGTTCCAGGGAGCGCCACGGAATTTCTATATCGCTGTAAATATTTTCAAGTGGAACGTATGCTGATCAACACAGAACGGTGCCGCGAACTGGTAAGCTTCCAAACAGACAGCACCTCGTTCCAGGTGCTGCTGTGTATCGGCGGATGCGGTGTTTTGGTTGAGGAATACGGTGATACGATTCCGTTCTTTCGCGGGGATTGCATTTTTCTGCCCGCGGATTCGGAAGCGGTACAACTGCATGGAAAGGCACAGTTTTTGAAGGTGCGGTGTTAAAAAAGGACACTGGCGCATATTATATCGCAGTGTCCTTTTTAACTGTATATTTCCTTTAATTTATTGACTTTATCCTGTCTTTTCTGCATTGCATTTGTTACTGTAGGATTAATATCTTTCCATCGAAGTTTTGTTTCTTTTTCTTTACACAAAATAAGTACATCAAACAGTGTCTTAATGGCTACTCCCCTTTTACTGGAAAAGAATTTTTTTGCTAACGTCCTTGCATCTGCGTCATCAGACATAAAATATATGTATCCCATTTTACTTGCCATATAAAGCGAACGTATTTCCCCAAGACTCTCATCCTGATCCGCATATTGGTATATATCATTTTTCTCAGGAAATTCAAAGCAATTTATTTTTTCATAAGCTTGACGAAAATACTCCTCATATTCCAAACGATTTTCTTCGTTCAAATAGTCTTTATAAAAAATAATTGAAATTTCACCCACATCAAGCAGTTGCTTTAAATATATATTTCCTTTCAATTCAATGTTAGCCACAAATTCATGCATGAACGGTTTCATACCTAAATCTTTCATAACTTGCAAAAACAAACCTGCTCCTCGCTCATGCTCTGTAATATTTCGAAAAAAATCCGCATCTATCACCACTTTTATCTGATCGTCCATCTATCAACCCTCAAAGTTATAACTTTCTCCCTTTACCTCCGTTCGTTCCAAATGAAACAGTTCTCTAAGACGCGCTATCTTCTTGTCCGAATACACGCCATTTTCTTCCAATAAAATAATATCTCGTTCCATGCTCCCCATAGAATATGCCTTATTGACCGTTTCCAATCGAGTATACTGATTTTCAACAATTAAACGCTTATAAAGGTCATTTTGTTCCTCAAAGCCTTCTAAATATTGTTGTTCAGCGCTTTCCTTAATGTATTCTAATTCAATGAAACGCCGAATAATAGCCTTATAAGGCGTACAAAAATAATTCATCAAATACGTTACCAATCGAACCATAATTTCAGTAGACATTCTTGGTCCTTTATAATCATACTCCTTTAGTTTTTCGTGCACCTCTTTCTTAAAAATACTTTCCGGAAGCAGTAATTCTGCCGCGAAACGATTCACCAAATCCTCAGAATCAAGTTTGTATTGATTAAGCTCCTTTTTCACATAAAAATCTACTTCCCATACATGCCCCAACTCATGGGCTGCTGTCCATGTCTGCTCTTGTACCGCTTTTGTCGTGTTAATGAAAACAAACTGCTCCAACTTTCCATTCAGAGGTTTTATTACATGGCACCCCTCAATACTACTGTCCTCTAATGCATAATACAAAACAACACATTCTGCCTTTAAGATAGCAAATATATCATCTCTGATAACCTCATTCACAATTCCCTTTTCTTTTTTTTTGGAATTAATCAATTTCTGTATAGCTGAAACCACCTGTTTATTTCTGCCAATCATATTACTCCTTCTCGAAAAAAGCCATCTATTAATTAGATGGCTTTAATCCTTCCTCTGTTAAAGTTTCCTGTATATCACAATAAACATCAAACAGATCTAAAACTTCTTTTTTGTGCTCCGCGGTAGAAAATTTTCCTCTACACTCCAAACAGCCTGCACTCTCGTATACTTCATCCTCTAGCGCTACATATAACCGCTCCACCGACATATCTAGCGCTTTTGCTATCTGTTCCTTCTCGTGCCCGTCAAGAAAAAGTCGTGCATCCATTATCTTCTGAATTTCATACTCAGAATACCCCAACTTATCAGCAATCTGCCCCAGTTGCATTCCTTTCTGTTTCAGGTAATATCGCAAGTTGCTGCCAAATACCCTACTCGTATCTTTCATCCCCAACCTCCTGTTGCTTTTGCAACGCTCCTAAATATCAGTATACCCCATATATTCATAAAATACAATAGTATTTATGACACATTTGTCAACAAATATTATACTCTTTTATCCAATCAGCACATTCTTTTCCTCAAAGGTAACTTTTGCGATTATTAATGTTTTGCCACCAATAAAGACTCTTTTGTTTCGATAAAAATAGTTCTAAACATCAAGAACACCAAAAAGTACTCTTAATTTATTATACCACAAGAGTTGGTATGTATTGTAATCATGATCTTCATACAAGAGTAATATCGTCACACACCAATAAACAATTGTCACACAGCATAGTAATGCAAGTCCTCTGCACCATACTTTCTCGGGGATCACACTGGTAAGCGTGTATTCCTTCTCATAGCATCGGTCAATAAAAGAAAAAATAACCGCAAATGATGTAAGGTAGAAAAATATCGCAAAATCTGCCATATATCTTACCAATATACCTGCCCCCTGCACGTCTACGCAGGTAATAATTATTCCGCTAAACATACATATTGAAGCAAAAAGCATCATCTGTTTTTCCCGTAGCTTATCTCTGAACCGGTAAATAAGAAAAGCAGGCAGCAAAATAATATTTGTCATAAAAATACCGCCAATTCCTTTCTCCTGTATCGTAATTCCTTGATAAATGGTATTAAGCCAAGTAGAACCCAAGTAAGGAAATTCCAAATCTATCATGGGAAGTTCAAACAGCAATGACCATACGCCGGAAATCATTCTCGCTATATGAACGCCCCTGTAGCGCATATCATTTGTCGTCAAATTGTAGGATGCGCCAAAGTCAAAAGGAGAATCAAAGCGATCATAATTATACTTCATAAGAAGTGCGGCAACTACAAGATACGGAACGCAAAAAGCAATCAAAAAAAGTACATTTTCTTTGATATTTGTTTTCTTTTTAAAATCCGCAAACATTTGCTTCAGCTTTTTACCCAAAATGGGAAATGCCAAAAAACTCCCCAACAAAAGCTGCGGTCTGCACCCAGCAACAAGCGCCATACAAAGAGCTCCCAAAAATATTTTCCAGATCGTGTTATGACCCGATTCCTTTTCCGAACTTATCCAAAGATACAACCCCCACAAAGTCAGACACACCGCTGCCATGATCGGCATGTTATAAATGCAGAGACGTTTTGCAAAAATCATTGTCCCGATTCCCATTGCAAACGTCACTAAAAACAAATAATACAATTTCAAAGGCAATTTTTTGCAGTATTTTTTTATTATCGTGTTCAACAGCATAAACGCTCCCACAATAAGCGCCATCAAAAATGTCGTATATGCGACCGTATGCGGCAAATCTTCTCCCGTTAACATATAATAAGGAAGATATGTGAGCCAAACGGGAACCACTCCAAAATATACATATATTTTACCATTATAATACGCATAATCCCATTTATATCCGCCTATTCCCAACTCCCTTCGCTCCGTTCTGTCGTAGGGGTTTTCCGCCGAAAGCAAACGTTCATCCACATTGATGTTCAACCAACCTACCCCTTGTTCAAGAGAGTACGTTAATTCCGCATACTTATCCATCGTTCCAAGCCCGTATTCACTAGTGCTTTTCTGTGTTAGTGAAAAAACAGCCGCACATAATATCATGCAAATTCCAACCGTCACTCGCTTCTGCCACTTGGAATCGGGCTGATAATATGTCTCATATGATTTGAAAAACAGTGTTCTTCCCACAAGGTAAACAAAATACATAATAAGAACACGCAAAACAGAAAAAAACATTGGAACACGTGGATTGAGTACAACATCCGTCACTGTAATCAATGTGCCTGAATCATTTGGAAAACGAATCTTTAAAGCCTTTAAATCACCGTACGGGTAGAGCGAAATATAATCCAATTTCTGTAAATGGGAAGATATTGTCCTAGTCGTTAAATCATAGTAATCTTTGCGCCCCTCATCAATCATGCTAAACCGGACAGTCAATGTATCGTTTTCAATTTCTTTATCCGTTTCTACATTTAAATAAATATTTTTAATCGGTCTATTGATATCCCTAATTTCAAAATAAGTATCGGACTCCCAAGAACGGTTTGCAGGAAGCGAAAAAACCTCCCCAGTTTCCGTGTACAACTCATCAACTGTGATCGGTTCATTTCCTAATGAAATCCAAAAGGAATGATTCCATAAAAAAACTTCAATCATCAGCACAATGACAGCTGCCCGAATGTAGTTTTTCCACTCCCATTTCTTCCAATCCCACATTTTATTTTCTTTGTTCGTTTGTTTTTTACGCTTATCAGCCATGTATGCTCCTCATCTAATACCACAATATTTATCTATCTTTCATAATAATACAATGACTAAACTACAATTATTAACTAAACCTAATATATCTTTTTTTTATATTAAAGTCAATAAAGTCTCTGATTTACATTTGTTATAATTCGAAGTAATTAGCGCGATTTTAATATTGTATTATAAAGCAGTGATAATGCATTCTTGACA